>SABI01000052.1 GCA_009929055.1 Spirochaetia bacterium
CCCTATTTTATTAGAGAAGTTAGAAGTGATATGAACAGTTGGGATCTTGGATTGCTCCTCGTTGATGGAACTCCTGTTCTACCCACTCTTCCCTAATAGATTAAATCATACGACTAACAATAAGGTAATTATGAAAAAATTAGTACTATATATCATTCTATTCACTACTCTTTTCCCCCTCACTGCAAGCTCTTTTATTGTCACAAAAGAGGCTCTTGAAAGTGCTTTAGTGATGAATAATAGTGAAATTATTACTCTGCAGCAGCAACTTATTAAGGGAGAACTAGAAGAGAAAAAGGCTAAGATGAGCCGCTATGGGACTCTTGAAGCCTCAGTTGGCTATAGTTATATGGCAAATCCCCCTATTGGCCCTATCACAACCAGTACAGACACCATCTTCTCACAGCTCACTCTCCCAGCAGGTTTTACTTTAGGGGAAAACCAATACATCACATTATATGACGGGATGGAAAATACCCTCTTTAATAGTGAGCTCACCTATACCCTTCCCCTTTTTACTTGGGGAAAGATTAATGCATCCGTAGAGATGTATAGTAGTTTGAAAAAAGTATATGAACAGCAGCTCATTGAAAAAAGGGGTGCTATGAATAGTGAAATAGCATCCCTCATCTCTAGTCTTCACCACATGCAAAATATTGTTAATTACCTGAAAGAAGAGAAAAAGATTGCCGATAAGATTCTTACTATTGCTTATGATTCATTTAATGTAGGAATGATTACTTCTCTTGATTACAAAGAGAACCAAATAGAATTTTTTGCCCTTGATGAAACACTCATTAATACAACATACCAAAGAGATGAGCTGATTCAAAAGCTAGAGAAACTAAGCGGCGTAACTGATCTTGATGAAGCGATTATCCATGATGATATAAAAATGGGTGAAATTACTTCTTTTGTAAAACGACCTTTAGAAGAATTAATTGAGATGGGAAATAGGGCATTCATGCCTATTATAAGTGGATTAGAGAATGCTGAGAGCGCCTCTTTAGCTGTATATGATATTGCAAAAGGAAATCTTTATGGAAAACCTGATTTTGCCCTTGAACTCTCCCTTGGCTATGGTGGCTCTCGGGTTCCTTTCATTGAAAAAGATTGGTTTGGCCAAGATGATTATACTTTCAACATAAGTGTTGGGATGAAAAGCACCCTCTTTGATGGAGGAAAAGCTATAACCGAAGCTAAAAAGGCTCAAAGTGATATCATCACTCAGAGGGCAAAAACAAGTGAAGCTAAGAGAAACATAGCCATTGAAATAGAAAAATATAGAAACGAAATAGTCACTCATCAACAACTCTTATCAATACTCTCTCAAAAGATATCTATACTCGAAGAAAAAACTCTCCTTATTGAGAAAGAGGTGGAACAAGGTCTTTCGGGGGAAATTAAACTACTGACTCATCAATTAGATCTACGAAACGAACTCATAAAAAAAGAACAAATCCTTTTAAAGATTAAAATTGCTTATATTAGCCTACTGCATATAACAACCGTTGAATTGTGAATAATTGCACCATATAATAAACATAAGACATACTTATTGACACAATTGATAATGATTACTATTATTAAGTATTAATTATTCATAAGGAGGAACTTATGGCAGACAAAAAGGAAGATGGAAGAGACTCAACTCAAAAAAAACCTCTCACTAGTGTGAGTGGACGTCCTATTGCACACAATGAAAATATTCAAACAGCAGGAGTTCGTGGTGGTGTGATGCTACAGGATACCTGGTACTTAGAAAAGATGAGTCACTTTGACCGGGAAGTGATACCAGAAAGGCGAATGCATGCTAAAGGCTCTGGTGCCTTTGGAACCTTTAAAGTTACCCACGATATCACAAAGTGGACAAAAGCTTCAGTATTTAGTGAAATAGGGAAAGAGACTGAAATGTTTATCCGATTTAGTACTGTTGCAGGAGAGAGGGGAGCAGCTGATGCTGAAAGGGACATTAGAGGCTTTGCAATGAAGTTTTATACTGATGAAGGAAACTGGGACTTAGTGGGAAACAATACCCCTGTATTCTTCTTTAGAGACCCTATGCTCTTTCCAGATCTTAATCATGCAGTAAAGAGAGATCCAAAAACCAATATGAGGAGTGCACAGAACAACTGGGATTTTTGGTCTATGCTTCCAGAAGCACTCCATCAAGTGACTATCACAATGGGAGATAGAGGTATTCCCCTTAGCTACCGTCATATGAATGGATATGGGTCACATACC
This sequence comes from Spirochaetia bacterium, assembly GCA_009929055.1. GTDB lineage: Bacteria > Spirochaetota > Spirochaetia > Sphaerochaetales > Sphaerochaetaceae > SABI01. The sequence continues at coordinate 2,245 of SABI01000052.1, forward strand.
TACTCCTTCATAAATGATAAAAACGAACGAGTATGGGTTAAATTTACCTTAAAAACTCAACAAGGAATAAAATTTCTTACCGATAGTGAGGCAGAAGAGGTGGTGGCAAAAGATAGAGAATCTAATCAAAAAGATCTATTTGAAGCAATCGCTCACAAAGATTACCCAAGATGGACTATGTATGTTCAAATTATGAGTGAACAAGAGGCTAAAGAACATCCTCATAACCCATTTGATTTAACAAAAGTGTGGTACCATAAAGATTATCCATTACATGAAGTAGGATATATTGAATTAAACAGAAATCCAGAAAACTATTTTTCAGATGTTGAACAAGCTGCTTTCAACCCTGCTAATATTGTTCCAGGAGTAGGCTACTCTCCCGACAGAATGCTACAAGGACGATTGTTCTCCTATGGTGATGCGCAGCGCTACCGACTTGGGGTGAACCATTACCAGATTCCTGTGAATAAGAGTAAAGTAGAAACTAACCATTTCCATCGTGATGGTGCGATGAGGGTAGATGGAAACTATAGTGGAACAGTTCATTATAACCCCAACTCATATGGAATGTGGAAAGATCAAAACTCCCTTAGTGAACCTCCTTATGATGGAAAAGGTCCAGCTGACCACTATGATTTCAGACTTGATGATGATGTATACTATGAACAAGTAGGAAAGCTCTTTAACATTATGAGTAAGGATGAAAAGCAAAGGCTCTTTGAGAATACTGCTCGAAATATGGAAGGAACAACTCTTCTTGTACAAAAAAGACATATTCGCCACGCTTATCTAGCTGATTCCAAATATGGAGAAGGGCTAGCAAAAGCTTTAGGAGTCGATATTAAAGAAGTAGACATGAATGACACCTATGGTGCTAGGGGTTAAAGAATTACTAATTTTACAACACAACCTGCGCTGTGGGTTGTGTTATTTCTTTCCATTAAAATTAATTATATATATCAATCCTTACATATAAAGTTAACATTTGTTATCTTTTGTTTGACAGATAACACACCAACCTCTATGATTTACCTATAAACAAAGAATCGATATGGAGGGTTATGATGAAAAAGAAACTTACTGTGGGTATTGTTATATTTGTTGCTGTACTACTTTTAAGTAGTTGCATGTCCCTATTTACTGCCTTGACAGTAGAGGAACCCATGAATGCAGATAGTTCTATGCTTGTTGTAGAGCTTGGCAACGATGGGAGTTATTTAGTGAATAACAACTACACAGGATGGGCTCCAATAATTAAAGATTCTTCTGGTGCAATTGTTCCTATGCAGATGATTAATGCAATATCGGATGCTAAAACTATCTATGTAGCACCAAATATTGCCCCTGGTGAATATGTGATGACAGCAATACGGCACGTGTATACTGATTATGGATTAGTAACTTCATCCGATTATGCTAATTACGAGCCTTATGTAAAAACTTCATACCAAGTTCAACAAGACTTCCCATTAGATAAAAGCGTTAAAGTAACAGTTACCCCTAAAAAGATGGTAACTCTTGGCTATTATGATATTGCTTATGAGCATAATGGTGGTGGTTTTGCTGCTAAAGATGATAGATGGAAAGTCCTCCCATCAACAGTAAACATTACAAGTGAGCCAAATAATAAGAATATTTTAAGAGTTATAAAGGGTTCTCTTAATTCTACAACATGGAAGTTGTGGAACGAAAGAAACCCAGAACTTCCTTTATAAGAAGATAACTAATAATGGGTGAGTCTTTCGACCCACCCATAATATAAAGTGCTATACTTTTTTTTGCTCTTTTATCTTTTATAATTATTTAATCATCTGCTCTAATGAAACTTTTATCTCATACACTTTTCTTATTGAAGAAAGGAGAGAGAATGCTGATTTATACATCCCTAAATCAGCTCTTTTTATCTTTTCATTATTCGACAATCCGACTTCTGCTTGAATCTTTTCTATCTCAACTTGTTCACGTGCTAGATAGTAGGCAGTAGTGTTAATCTTCACCTTTTCAAGTGATAAATTAATAGCAGATTGCATAGACCTAATCTTCTCAACAACGCTCTTTCTTGCTTCTTCTAGTGAAATCTCTCCTTGGAGCAACTGCTCTTTAGCAAGGGCTTTTGTTGATTTAGACAAACTTCTTGATAAATCACTTGCAATTACTGAAACAGAGACACTCACGTTATTTTTTGTACTCGATTGAAATATATCCGAAAAGGATTCTGTAAAAGAAGCGCCAGGAGTAGAATTAGTAACAAATGGGGAGTAGTTCATAGAAATATTAATAATAGGAGCATCTGCTGGATTACCCAAAGCTATCTGGAGCTGGGCATCTTTTAGACTACTGTTCGCACTAAGATAATCAGCATCATGAGTTAAAGCTTTTTGAAAGATTGCATCATTGGAGATAAGCTTATTTCCACTATAAGAGGCAACAAAAGCAATATCATCATAACTTATCTTAGGTAAGGTGAAACTTCCATTTCTCTCTTCAAGACCAAGCTCTTTAATGCTAGAGGCAAGTGTAGCAATTTGATTATCTAGGTCACTAAGTTGAACGAGGAGTTGTTGATACCCATTCTTTTGAACCAATAGTTGATTCTCACTAATGAGGCCAAAATCCAAGTCATCTTTAGCATTTTCTAATGCCCTTTCATTAAGAATAGCTTCTTGCATCAAGAGCCATCTCCCCTCTTTTAGTCCTTGATAGGTATGAATGAGAGAAAGTGCAGTAAGGCTTAAGGCATCACTTGTTGTCTCTTTAGCCATCAAAGCATTCTCTTTTTGTTCAATTTGTCTTTCTAGAAGAGTAGAAGCGTAGGAGAAATCTATGATCTTATTGTTAATAAATAGGGGCTGAGAGAAAGAAAGAGTTGCTGAAGGACTTTGTTTCCATGCCCATGGAGATGCGGCAAAACTCCTATAGGAGGCGCTATGTGAAAGGGTGAGGTCTACTGTCCCAGCGGTAGGGAGTTGTTGCTTTATTCCACCAGAAAGGCCAAAGGTGTGGGAAGTAATGGTTGCTGTTGTTGGAGGACTTCCAGACTGGGAAGTATTCTCTATAAAGCTGTATAAAGGAATTTGTGGAGTGTTTACAAAGGAGAATTTTGGAAATCTTTCTCTTTTTAGCTTATCGAGCTGAATATCTTGTATACGAACCACAGATTCTAAAGACTTAATTGCAGTAGAATTTGAGGTTACTTTTTCTCCAATGTCTTGAAAATTGGTTACTAAAGGGGTGTACCACGATGAAAGAAACTCTTGAATCTCTTCTTTGTCTAATAATGTTTGATTATTCACATCAAGGGGAACTATTTCATTTACGTTAGGATAGGAAGCAGCTAAAAGAGGCGTCCCTATTAAGGTTAAGAGAAATAAGATGATGTGTATTATGTGTTTTTTATGTGTTACATGTTTCATACTGCACTTCCTTTTGGCTGTTTTACCTTCTTGTCATATAAAAGGCCAAAGAAGAGGGGAATAATAAAGAGGGCACTCATTGTACTAAAGATAAGACCAAACATTATGGTGCTTGCCATAGGGCCCCATACAACAGAAGAGCCACCAATACCAATTGCGGTAGGGAGTAGTCCTCCTATCGTTGTAAGACTTGTAAGGAGTATCGGTCTAATTCTTTTTCCTGCAGCTTCAAATATTGCATCTTTTACCTTAACTCCTGAATCACTTAATTCGTTAATAAAGCTAATTAATACAATAGCATCATTTACTGCAATTCCGGCGAGGGCAACCCCTGCATAGATGACTGTCGTTGAAAAGGGGGTTCCTGAGAAAAAGAGGTAGAGTATTACTCCAACAAACGCAAAAGGAATCGATAAGAGAATGAGGAGAGGTTGTGAATAACTATTAAACTGCGCACCAAGGATGAGATAAATTAAGAAGAGTCCTAAGAGGAAGACTCTTAAAATATCTAATAGAAGGGTAGAGAATTCGGCAAAGTCTCCCCCTGCAGAGAAAGTTATATCTTCGTATCTATTACTGAGAGTTGAATTCCAATAGCTTGTGACCATCTCATCTATTAAACTCGTTTGTACCCCAGGAGCCGTATCAGCTGAAACTCCAATTTCTCTATTCCCTTCTACTCTTTTAATAGAGCCAAAAGAAGAAGAGAGCTCAATAGAAGCAACAGAACTAAAGGGAACAAGCCTTCCATCTGTCGTTGGAATGAGGGACTGTTCAAGGTCTGCATATTTAGCTGTTCCGTTATAGTCAGTTCTCACTACGATAGGAACCTCATTATTGTCTTCAAAGTAGGTTCCTATAGTAACTCCTTCAAACCGGCTTCTTACAAAACTTCCTAGAGTTGAAACACTTATACCTAAGGCACTAGCCCTCTCTTTATTAAGACGAATTCTTAATTCAGGAGAACCTTTTTGGTAATCACTTTCAACTGTGTTGAGTGTCTCAATTGTGTTAAGGTAGTTCTTTAAGTCTTCAGAAGCTGCGATGAGTTCACTATAGTTATCACCACTAAGTTTATAGCCAATGGGGGCTGAAGAGGGGGGCCCATTTTGTGCTTTTCGGTAGAATACTTGATCTGCTCCAGCTATATAGTAGGTCTCTTTTTTTATCTCTTCGATAATTTCATCTATACTTCGTATTCTCCCTTCATCAGCTTCGTATAAATCTACGGTAATCTTAGCTAAATTAGAGGCACTTCCTGTGGAAAAACCAGCAGAAGAGCCAACAGAGCTGCTAATAGAGACTATTTCCCCTTTCCCAATTTTAGAGAGTAAGACTTCTTCAAATTGTCTCACGACTTTATCTGTTGAAGAAATTGAAGAGCCTATAGGAGTAGCAATATCTATTGTAAAATAGCTAAAGTCTTCTGCACTAAAGAGGTCTGTATTGAGTGTTGAGATAAGAGAAAAAGCACCAACAATTACGACAACAGCTAAGAGCAACATAGTTTTCTTAAAACGATAAAGCCCTTTAAGGAGTTTTTGATATCCACTTTGCACTCCGTTAAACCACTGCCCAGGCTGTCTCTTTCTCTTTTTCATCTTTGCTTCGCCCCTCTTTCCCCACTCAGCAAAGTGGCTTGGAAGGATTATGAGAGCTTCAGCTGTACTAACAATAAGGGCAATGGTGACAGTAAGAGGAATAACTCGTAAGAATTTTCCTATTGTCCCTGGGATTATCATAAGAGGAAGGAAGGCGGCAACAGTAGTCCCTGTCGCTGCAATAATAGGCCATACAACCTGATCTGTTCCAATAATTGCTGCTTGATGTCTATCATATCCTTCTAAGCGCAATCTATAAGAGTTTTCTATAACGACAATTGCATGGTCAACAATGAGCCCTAGAACGAGAACTAACCCGAAAAGAGTATTTGTGTTCACCGTTTCTCCTAATAGGTCGAGAATAATAAAGGTGAGGGCAAAAGCAATCGGAATACCTAAAGCCGTCATAATCGCATTTCTAAAGCCAATGAATAGCCATAATATAAAAACGAGGATGACCAATCCTAAGAGGGCATTGGTAGTAAGTACTGATAAAGAAGAGGCTATTTGTACGGTAGAGTCATTAAATAAAGTAATTTCTGAACCATTAGTGAACATCTGTTGACCTTTTTCTACAATAGCTTTTGTCCCTTCTACGACCGAAACACTACTCCCTCTTGGTACTTTTGTAACAGTAAGAGAGACTGAAGTTTGTCCATTAAAACGGGAAATTGAAGAATCTGGGTCAAAGCCGTTCACTACAGAGGCAACATCACTTACCCTTATAGTCCCGTTTCCTGTTGAAGAGCGTCTGACGATAACATCTGAAAAGTCTTCTATGCTGTTAATTGAACCAAGAGTTCTCAACAAGTATTCTCTACTACCTGTGTTAAGTGTTCCACCTGGAATAACTCTATTCTCTTCTTGAATTGCTCGAGTTATCTCATTAATAGATAATCCTAAAGCAGCAACGCGAGAAGGATCAAGGTTGATAAGAATTTGACGCTCAGGAAGTCCTACGATATCGACATCAGCCACATCGCGCACCCTTAAAATAGCATCTCTTAAATAACTCGATTCTTCTTGAAGTTGAGAGTAAGGGACATTTCCACTTACAATTACTTCAATTACAGGAAGGAAGTCTGCTGAAGAAAAATCATCAACTATAGGAGAGAGAGTTCCATCAGGAAGTTTCACCTGATTGAATCGAGTTTGAGCATCTTGATAAAGAGTTTGAAATTCTTGATTAGAAATACCATCATCAAACTCTACCCTAACTACAGATAACCCTTCACTTGTTGTTGATGAAATTTTCTTCAATTTGTTCATCCCAGTAAAGGCATTTTCTACAGGAACAGTAACAGAAGACTCAAGGTCTTCTGCACTCGCTCCTGGATAGGGAACAATTACGTTTACCCAATAGAAAGGAACTTCAGCAAACTGCTCTTGAGGTAATCTGACAAGAGAGAAAGCTCCTAGGGCTAAAATTGTTATCATCAATATGTTAATAAGGACAGGTTTGGTAACTGAAAACCTTCCTACGCTAAACACTTTTTGTTGCAATCCATTATTGTTATTATTATTCATTTATAAGTCTCCAAGAGTCTCACCTTTTTTCCTAGTTCTCTGCCACCACAGCATCTCCATCTTTCACACTATTTAGTCCACTCACGAGAACTTTTTCGTTTTCAAGAACCTCATCTGGGTCACTTGTCTCAACTGCTGTATAATCTCCATAGGTATCAACAATACCGACTTCAAGAAGTTTGACATTTGAGGAGGCATCTACTCTGTAGACATATGTTTTATTATTACGATAGACCATAGCAGCGTTAGGAACAATGAGGTGCTTGATGGCATCTTTATTTATAATTGAAACTTCAGCTGTCACTCCCGAGGGAATAATTGATGGGTCGGGATTATCGAAATCAACAAGGACTGTCCAAGACCCAGTTCTCGCATCACTTCCTGCACTTATTGCTTTGACAACTCCATCGACTGTATAGACCTTTTGAGGGGTGGCTATTGTTATAATAGCTTCATATCCTTCTTTGATGAGAAATACTTGAGATTGACCCACACTAAGAGTGAGTCTAAGTGTATCTGTATCAACGATTTTTCCAATTATTTGTCCTACTCGAATAGAGTCCCCTATTAATAAAGAAGAATCTTTTTCTGCAACTCTGCCTTTAATAACAGAGGAGATAGTTACATCATTCAAACTCTCTTTTGCCCTTTTCAATTGGGCTTCAAGACCACTTAAAGATGACTTACTCACATTTAATTGACTCAAAGAGATAGCCCCTCTTTCATATAGTTTCTCATTTGCTTCTAATTGTTTTCTACTATTTTCTACCTGTTTTTCAACTTGATCATAATTTAGATTAGCTATGGTATTATTTAGATGGACTAACACCGCCCCTTTTTCTACAGATTGGCCAAGTTCAAAATCGATAGATTCTATAGTTCCTGCAGTATTTGATCGTATAAAAGCCTCTTTTTGACCGTTTATTGTACCACTAGCAAATAGTTTACTTCTTAATGGTTTCCTTTCTACAAGAACTGAGGAAGAAACAATTTCACTATAATCAGTCGTTCCACTCACATCTTCTACATTCCACGTAGAGGAGGCTGTTTGGTCTGTATCAGTTATTGCTTCATCACTTTGTTGGTTAAAACAAGAGACGAATACTAACGAAAACAGGGCTAGTAACACAAATATGGCAATCGTTTTTTTCATCTTTCTAATCCTTCTTTTTATAATCATTTTATATATGTAATTATACTATTAATAGACATAATATACTATTTTTGTAAATATAAATATATCTTATACTTCTTGGCAACCAAAAAGAATAGATTTCTCTAATATATAAGCAAAAGAGTCTTCACATACACTTTCCTCTTTTAAATGTACCTTCTAAGGCATCTTTTATAAAGGGGGAAAATACAATTTCTTCACTATTATATACTTAAAAAAATAAAGAAGTAAGTGTACGTTCTCTCTTGATTACTATACATCTGTATAGTAATATTGCTGTATGGCAACAATACTCATAGGAACATCAGGATATAGCTACAATGAATGGGTAGGACCTGTATACCCATCAGGGACAAGGCAAGATCAATTTCTCTCTTTATATGCGACTCAGTTTTCAACTGTTGAACTTAATTTCAGCTATTACAAGATGCCAGAAAAAAAGCAGTTACAGATGATGAAAGAGAGTACCCCTTCATCTTTTGGATTCTCCATTAAGGGACATGAGTCTCTCACTCACACTATCGATATAGAGAAGTGGAAAGAAGATGCTCATACCTTTATAGAGGCCATAGAGCCTCTCGTGGATGAGGGGAGGCTTGAAGCAATCCTCTTACAATTCCCCTACTCTTTTCATTATGAAGTGAATCAAAGGCGCTATTTAGATGCTCTTTTGAGGGAGTTTTCTCCTTTTCCACTAGCTGTCGAATTTCGTAATAGTATGTGGTACAACAGCCGCACAATTGAGGCCCTTAGCAACAGGAATGTTGCATTCACTTCCTTAGATCTACCACAAACCAAAGGAACTCCCCCAATGATGGATGTTCATACATCACCTATTGCATATGTTCGTCTTCATGGAAGAAATGGCGACTCTTGGTGGGGGTCAGACGCAGCATCTCGTTATGATTATCTTTACAGCACAAAAGAACTTGAAGCAATTGCTGCTCGAATTAAAACTATTGGAGAAAAGAGTAAAAAAGTATTGGTCTATTTCAATAACCACAGACGAGGTCAGGCCGCTAATGGTGCCAAAGAATTGATGAGCCTTCTTTGTATAAAAGGATCTGTATGAAAGAATCAAATGCCACGATTATCCATATCAACGTTATAGAATTTTATGCATCAATAGCAGTAGCAAAAGAGCGAAGCCTACACGAAAAAGCATTCGTTATCGCTCAAGATGAAACACACAAGGCAACAATACTTAGCCCTTCAATATATGCACGCAAAGAGGGTATTGAGAGAGGAATGAACGTTGCCTCTGCTAAACACTTGGTTCCCAACTTGTTAGTGATAGCTCTAGAAGAAATCGAGTATCTAAAAGCTCAAAAAGTAATGTATGAAATAGCATGTGAATATACTCCCACTATTGAAAACAGAGATAAAGGACATCTTTACTTAAATATGAGTGGCACATCCCGTCTTTTTGGCCCCCCTGTTGATAGTGCAGTTCACATAGCAAGAGATATCAGTCAAAAACTCTCAATTTCTCCAGCAATTGCAATAGCTACAAATCGTCTTGTCGCTAAAATAGCAACAAGGGCAATACGCCCTTATGGAATTACCCATGTTCCTTTAGGAGAAGAGAGGGATTTCCTCTCTGTTCAAGACATCTCCTTCTTACCAGGATTATCTCCTTCTACTACACATCTTTTACGTGGAGCAGGAATGAAAGATATTGGAAGCATTGCCCTATTAGATGATGAAGAGGCAATTGCCCTTTTGGGGAAAGATGGTATTAATCTGCGCTCTTGGGCAAGAGGAGAGGATAATAATGGGTTTGAAAATCCTTTTTCACAAGAGAGAAATATTGAAACACACGTAGATTTTGCCCATAGTACTCATACTATAACAACTCTCAAGGCGGGGCTTATTCAAGCAATGGTTGAACTTGGAGGTAAGCTAAGAGTTGCTTCATTAGGGACTTGTCGAATAGAAATGGCCCTCTATTGGGTTGATAAGAAGATCTCCTACGCCACAATCACATCAAAAAAGTTATTAATATGGGAGTCTGACCTTATTGCACTAATAGATCCTCTTATTGAAAAAGCCCTTAATAGGCGCCTAGAGATGATTGGAGTTGATGTAAGAGCCTCTTTGCTCTCCCAGTATATTGTAGAGGGAACTCTTTTTGAAAAAGATTCATTAGAAAAAACGATACGTATTCAACACTCTATTGACTCTTTACGAGCAAGGTTTGGCAACCATGCGATACT
>SABI01000356.1 GCA_009929055.1 Spirochaetia bacterium
ATTAAAAGATCTTGGCTACATTTCTCACAATCCTTATGGGGCTATTTCCCTCACCCCAGAAGGAAAAAAGAGGGGTGAAGAAATTCTATATCGCCACACATTCCTTACGAAATTCCTCATTGAAATTATCGAAGTAGATAAAGAAACAGCAGAAGTTGATGCCTGTAGAATTGAGCATGTCCTCAGTAAACAAACAATGGAGAACCTTATGAGATTCTATTCTACCTATAAAGGGTTGAAAAATAAGAAATAAGGGTGAAATGACAAACTTCATCAAGTAATGATAAATATGTTTTATTGATTTCACCTCACTACCCGTATGATAATAAGAGTATAAAACACTATTCATGGAGGAAGTGAAATGAAAAAACTACTATTTCTGACTCTAGTGCTCTCTCTGCTCTTAACCCCTCTCTTTGCAACTGGAGTTAAAGAGGAGACAGGTCCAATTACGTTAAAGTTCTGGACACACGAAGACCCTAATAGAACAAGGCTTGAAGATCGTTATATTAGTGAGTTTGAAGCAACTCATCCAAACATCAAAATTGAAAGAACTACCCAAGCTTCAACTAAGATAATTGAACTTGTTCAAACTGCATTTGCAGCGAACTCAGGTCCAGATATCTTCAACCTCTCGATTGAAGATGAATACCAATACATTGCCAATCAAAGGGTTGCTCCAATTGACGTAACAGCAGCTGGGTATGCTTCAAAAGATGAACTCCTTAACCATTATGCAAAAGGGATGTTAGATCCTGTTACTATGGATGGGAAAATCTACGGTCTCCCCCTTGAACTCACCAACTGGAGTATCTTTATTAATAAAAAGATCTTCAAAGAAGTGGGCCTTGACCCAGAAAAAGATTATCCAAAAACATGGGAAGATATGGCAGACATCTCAGAGAAATTAATTATTCGAGATGGTGATATCTAGCTTCGTCGTGGATTTGACTTCCGTTATCCTTACTATTTGGTAGCAATGCTCCCAATGGTAGAACAACTTGGTGGAGGGCTTATCAGCGATGATGGCACTACTGCAATTGTTGGAGAGGAAGCATGGATTAAATTCCTTACCTATATGCAACAATGGGGTCCTAGTGGAAGAAATCTTGGTTCACCTACCTACAAAAGCGCCCGTAAATTATTTAACTTAGACAACAACGATATTGCTATGGCTCATACAGGGTTATACCAAATTGGAAGAATTAAAGCAGATAATGAAGCTTTCTATGATAGCAAAGAGTGGATGGTTGTACCATTTCCTGTATTCAAAGATGCTAAAAAAGATGTAGCTGCTTCTTATTATGGTCATTACTATATGGTAAATGCTCAAAGTAGTCCTGCTCATCAAAAAGCCTCTTGGGAATTTATTTCCTATATGCTAAGTCATGGTGAAGAATATTTAACTGAAGTTAATATCATTCAGCCAACAAAAGCCCTTCTTAATAGTGATGTCTATAAGAGCCAACCATACTCTGATGTCTTTGCAAATGATTTTGAAAGAGGACACATCGTCTATTACGGAGCATCAAGTGCAGAATTCCAAACACTCATTAGAAGTGCTGTAGAGTCAGTGATGCTTAGTGGCGAAACACCACAAAAAGCCTACTCAACACTCAAACGAGCTGCTCAAGAATTGCTTGATGAAAGCCGTTAAGACAGATCGAATTTGATTTCTTTAAGAGACCGAGATTATTCGGTCTCTTATAAAATTAACTATAGGGAATATCTATGAAGCACAAGTATATTGGTATTGAGAAGAAAGAGGCTCGCTGGGGATTTGCATTTACAGTTCCTGCAATCCTGTTTTTTACTCTATTTAGTTTTTATCCTATTCTAAACGCACTTTGGACTAGTTTCTTTGACAAGAAAGTACTTTCTCTTGCAAAACCTAATTTTATTAAATTTGGAAATTATGAGTATTTATTTACCTCTCCAGATTTCCTTAATTCAATGAGAGCTACCCTTGTCTTTACCTTAGGAACCTTTGTTCCCATTGTGGTGTTTTCTCTCATCATTGCTACATTTTTATCTCTCCTTGCTTCAAAGAAAGCTAGAGGGTTTTTCCAAATTGCCTTCTATACACCAGCGGTTATTTCATCGGTAGTAGCTGCAACAATTTGGCTCCTTATTTTTGACCCTCGAGGACTTGGAAACCAAGTAGTAAACCTACTAACCTTTCAATCAGGAGTTGATCAAAAGTGGCTTGCTGACAGAAACATGGTGCAACTCTCCACCATGATTGTCTATTTCTGGAAATATATTGGCTACTTTGTTATTCTTTTTATTACTGGACTCTCTTCTATCCCCTCAACTATGTATGAAGCGGCAACGATTGATGGAT
>SABI01000357.1 GCA_009929055.1 Spirochaetia bacterium
TGGTTTAGATGCTAATGTGACATCCTTCACCGTTTTATTCGTTTTTTCAGCTACATGCTTGATCATATCTGATTCAATAGTATCATTAAGATGTCGTGAAATATTACTATCACTCATATTAGCAATACTAGTTCGCATATTTTGCAGGTTATCAATAGTTGGAGATTTAACTACATTTACAATATTTGTATACGCATCGTGAATTGATTTTAAGTCATCACTATCACCATTAATTCCTGCAATGGCATCTTCGGCTGCTTTAATATTAGAATCATGAACATCTTTCTTACCATTCAATTCATCTTCAACTAATTTTTGAACCTTAGGAATTCTAGTGCTTCCACCCACCAAAATTACTTTATCAATTTTTGGGTTCTTGGCGTCTTTAAGCGCTTGTATTACTGGTTTTTTTAATCTCTCAAATATGGGTTCACACATTTTTTCAAAATTTGCTCTAGTTAATGTAATATTCATATGTTTAATCATACCCCTCAAATTTTCACCTGTCCACAAGAAATGCAAAATGGCTACTTGTATTGAGAGCTACATACACCATCTATATATTTCCGACATAGTAAAAATGATTCCTTTCTATACATTATTTTTTTTTGAAAAAACTATACACCTAATGAAACTATTGTGTACAATAGAGAGGATTCAAAGGGAGGAGAGTTATGGATGTGAATAAAGCTAAAACAATAAGGCTACAAATAAAAAGGACAATGGAGAATTTAGAGAAGAATAATTATGGAGTATCATATGTTAATCTCATAAGTGATCTTGTCCCCCTTTTCTCATCTTTAATTGAAAAAGGTTCAGTTGTTGGTGCAAGTGGGTCGGTAAGTTTAAGTGAAAGTGGCCTTATAGATTTTGTTAAAAATTATGATTGTACGTTTATTGAGCGCTACTCTCCCCTCTACACGAAAGAAGAGTTACATGAAAAGAATATGCAACACCTTAGTAGCGATATCTATCTAGCGAGTGCAAATGCTATCACTCAAAGGGGTGAAATCTATTGTGTCGATGGCTCTAATAATCGTCTAGCAGCTCTCTTATATGGTCCTAAGAAAGTCTATATCATTGTTGGACAAAACAAAATTGTGAATAATCTAAAAGAGGCAGTAAATAGAGTAAAACAACTTGCTGCCCCTGCAAATGCTATTAGATTAGATAGAGATACTTATTGTGTAAAACATGGCCACTGTGTTGCCCCCCTCTTTGATGATAAGCATCTGATGAGTATTCCAGTAGGAGCATGTGAGAAAGGAATATGTTCATCTTTTTTAGTTCTTGGTCGTCAATCGATAAAAGAGAGGATTCATGTGATTATCGTAGGGGAAGAATTGGGCTACTAATCAATAAAAAGAGAATAGACCTCATCAACATTACGCGAAGCTTTTAATAATCTCTTAAAAGAAGGACTTGAAGTTGTTCTTGCTATAGAAGAGAGTATTTCTATGTGGGCACTAGACTCATTCATTGGGGCTAGAACAAGGAAGAAATAGCTACAAGGCTCTCCATCTAATGCTTCAAATTCTACTGGCTCCGGCGCAACTCCTACTACAAGATAAATGTGCTCTACTGCATTTGTTTTAGCATGAGGAATTGCTATTCCATCAGCAAGTCCTGTTGAACCTAGCTCTTCTCTTTCTAATACTGCACTTAAAATTTCATCTTTATTTGGTAATTTTCGGCTAGTAGTAAGGGTAGTTACAAGTTCTTCTATAATAGCTTTTTTAGTAGTTCCAACAAGTGGAATTTTTATTAAATCTTTATATAATACATCAGTTAATGTCATGGGAACCCTCCAATTTAGCATCAGGCAGGGACTCATACATGTCCCAAATGTCATCACTATCTCGCACCACAAATACGGGAATGGTTGCACTACGCATCATTCTGTCTGTTTCACTCAGAAGTTCATCTCTACGAGAGTGAATCTCTGAGAGTCCTCCTAGAACTAACATGTCGATATCATGAGAAGCAATGTATTGTTTAACTTGCTGAGAGACGGCACCGCTGGTTTGAATAGTTTCAACTGCTACCCCTTTTTGTTTGCCAAGTTTTTTTACATGTTGTAAGTATCGTACTGCATCACCCTCAATATCTTTTTGATACTCAAGTTGTTCACTATCGAGAAAAATCCTCATTTTCACAAGGTCTTGAAGGGCTTTTGTATTTACCACATACATCGCAACTAAGTGAGCTTTGAGTTGTGTAGCAAGAACAATAGCAGCCATTGCTGCACTTACTGAATCTTCAGATCCATCTAAATATACCAATAGTTTGGTAAACATATATAGTGTATCCCTCCCTTTAGACTCTACTATTTT
>SABI01000053.1 GCA_009929055.1 Spirochaetia bacterium
TATAATTATTCTCACTATCAATCATATTTTTTAACCTTGCATAACACCAAGCAGAACTTACTGAATCGAGATCTGGATTTCGGTGTCCACTAACATAAATATCACTCATACGTGCTGGCTCCTAATCCCTAATATACCATATGATAATATTAGACATCTATGAAATTTGGTTATTATATTACAAAGAGGCGTAGAGCTAAGAAGAACAGCCCTTGAACTAATACAACAAAGCTCGGCATCACACTATGATGTTTCACTCTCATTCTTTCATGTAGATACGCAAACAAAGCGGCAATAATAAACCAGGCAATATAGTTTTGCAAAGGGATTGCAACGCCTTCCCACGTCCAATAATCATATCGTATAGCAACAGGTTCCATAATATAATCGAATAAAAGAGTTGCACCACCAGTAAGAAGTGAAACTGCGTAGATATTCTGAGTAAACTTTTTAATTATGATAATGAATCCCATAATAATGAGGGTCCAGTTAATTCCTATAAGAAGAGGAACATTGAATAGAGAAAACCCTAAGGTAGGACCATACCAGTAGGCACCAAAAATTAAACCTGTTTTTACCCCAATTGCTTCAAGTGAAAAGGTGATAATGAAGGTAACAACAATCCATAGAGCAAGAGAAGAACTCCAATGCTTAAGTTCAAAATAGAACCCAATAATTGCTGTAATAAGAATCGTGTAAGGGGTAAGAATCATCATATAAGGGAGGGTAACATCTAAGGCATGCCACAGGACTCCCGCTGCATAGAAAATAGGGAGAAGGATATATATCCAGGATGTAGGATTCTTTTTTAATTGCATGTTCTGGGCACTCCTAACATGTGAGCAAAACCTTTTCTGATGATCCTCACCTTACTTGGTTTCACCCTCTTTTCAAATACAATAAAAGGATCTCTAGCTATTGTCGATCCTGTCCAACAGTACATATCGGCTGCTGTCATGATAGGTATGCGATATCTTCGGGGTATAAATTTATACCCCTTAGATGCCTCTTTTTGCCATGAATGATACCGGCCAATTTCTCTTCGTAGAAATGAAATAAATTCACCTTTTTGTTTCAATGCTGTTTTCTCGTTTAACTCTTCTAATGAAGTTTCAGTAAGAGGGATGTACCTTCGTTTGAGTGTAATATCTTCTTGAATATCTCTGATAAAATTGATGTATTGCATCGCTCTGCCTAACATTTTAGCATAAGGGAGGGCTTCATCATCTAAGTCCATAATTTTCGCCATAAAGAGGCCTATCACCTCTGCTGAACCATAGATATAGGTAAGGGTCTCATCGAGAGTATCACAGGTTGATTTAATTAAATCGTGCTCCATTGAATCAAGAAATGCAGTAGTCCAAGCAACATCAAAATTCTTTCTCTTCTGAAGATCAATAAATGAATCTATTATATAGTTTCCACTTATCTCTCCGGTTAAAAGAGCCTTTTCATACATTTTTCGAAAGGTGTAAAATTCTTCAGGTTTTTGAGGAATAGCATCTACGTAGTTATCAGCAACCCGTACAAAACCATAGAGAATATAGACATCATGCCGTACTTTCTTTGGAAAGAATCGAGAGGAAAAATAGTATGTCTTACTTCCATTTCGGAAGATCTCTTCATGTGTTGAATTATCCATACACATCCTGAATCTTTTCAGCTAGGATTTCAGAAGCAATTAACACCATAGGAACACCAACGCCGGGATGGGTATATTGGCCTGTATAGTAAAGGTTCTTCACTTTCTTACTCTCATTAGTGGGCCTGAAAATAGCTGTTTGCATAAGAGTGTGGGAAAGTCCTAAAGCTGTTCCTTTAAACGCATGATAATCTTCTATGAAGTCTCTTTGGGAATAAACTCTCTTTACAAGAACATCTTTTGTTAAATCTTCTCCGGTAATTTTCTTGACATGATTAAGAACATGCTCTAGATATTTCTCCCGTGCCTGATCATCATCGGCGAGTCCTGGAGCTGTTGGAACGAGTAAAAAGACATTCTCCGCCCCTTCGGGAGCACTTGTTTTATCTGTTTTACTAATACAACTCAAGTAAAAATTAGGGTTTTCCGGCCAAGAAGGAGTATCAAAGATTGTAGTGAAGTGTTCACTCCAGTTTTCAGTAAAATAGAGGTTGTGATGCTCGAGATTCTTTAACTCTCTATTAATTCCTAGATAGACAATAAACATAGAGGGGGCAACAACTCTTTTTTCCCAATATTTTGATGAATACATTCGATCTTTTTCATCTAAAAGCATACTCTCTGTATGATGATAATCTGCTGCAGAGATAACGATATCAGCTTTATAGCTCTTTTTATTAGTGTGAACATGAGTAGCAGTACCCTCTTTTGTTTCAATATGGGTAACCTCTTGTCCAGTAACTAAATTCACGTTTAGTTCTTTACAAAGTGTAGCAAATCCATTTGCAGCACCAGCCATTCCCCCCTCAGGGAAAAATACCCCAAGTTTTAAGTCAACGTGGGACATAATAGAGTAGATCGCTGGAGCTTTTTCTGGATGTGTACCAAGGAACACCATGGCATATTCAAGAATCTGTTTTGCCCTTCTATCTTTAACATAGGAAGAGACAAACTTATCTAATTTCTTAAAGACACCAATTTTCAACCCTTCAGTCATCACCCTTTTATTAAAGAATTGACTCAAATGTTGGTAATCTTTGTAGAGGAAATCATTCATTGCAACATCATACTTATAGGTAGATTGTTCAATATACTCTTTGAACTTATCGGCTCCCCCCTTCTCAAATGTTTCAAAAAGGGCAGCATTTTTCTCTTCATCTGCAGTAAGTAAAGCAGATTCTTTTTCTGAGAAAAATACTTTATAGTATGGGTCTAACTGGGAAAGCTTATAATAATCTTCTCTCTTTTTATCAAATAGAGAAAAGAAGTGCTCAAACACCTCTGGCATTAAATACCAAGAAGGGCCCAAGTCAAATGTAAAGCCATCAACTTTCCATGGTCTAGCTCTTCCACCTAATGAGTCAAGTTTTTCAATAAGGGTGACCTTAAAGCCATCCTTAGCCAATAGCGCTGCACAACTGAGGCCTCCAAAGCCTCCCCCAATTATTACTACATGTTTACTCATGCTTGAAATGATAGCCCATATTTGATTACAATTCAATAATGTTATGCTAACATATAAAGCATAATACATTTTTTTTGGTAGAAGTTGTTAATTCTAAGGAGTGCATATGTTTACATACGTTTTACTAACAATTGCAGTGTTCATCGCCCCTTTAGCCCTCTCTTTTGATAAGAAAGTTGCATTTTACACCTACTGGAAACCTCTCATAATTTCAATGATTCCAGTAAGTGCAATCTATATTATCTGGGATGTGATAGTCACAGACTTGGGTCATTGGTGGTTTAGTGATCAATACTCAGGGGTTGTTACAATTTTAGGACTTCCTTTAGGTGAATGGCTTTTTTTCTTTGTAGTTCCCTACGCCTGTATATTTATTTATGAAGTAGTGAGGGCTTATTTCCCATACAAAAGGAGCAATAACAAAAAGGCAATCCGAACAATAGCTTATGCTGTAATACTAGGTGGAATCATCCTATTTTTTGTATTTGCCCACAAAGGATATTCAAGGCTCGCTATGATTTCTATCTCTGTCTATGTCATACTCACCCTTATTTTAGCTCCCCATTTATTTAGTGAAATTCACACTCTTTGGTATTTCCTCCTCTCACTTGTAGCATTTTTAATAGTGAATTCAGTCCTTACAGGCTTACCGATAGTTCTCTACAGCCCAGAGGCTATTTGGGGTATTCGTATATTCACAATCCCACTAGAGGATGCATTTTATAATACGAGTATGTTGGGATTGTTTTTAACAAGCTACGTAACATGCAAAAAATTCTTCCCTCCTTCTAAGCAAAGAGGCAATAAATGAGTAAAGATCCAATTATTATAGTTGGTGGAGGACTAGGGGGGCTTAGTGCAGCTATCTCTTTATTATCTCAAGGAGAAAAGGTTCTCTTATATGAGAAGCATGAAAATCTTGGTGGAAAAGCAAATACAAAAGTGATAGGTGAATATCGATTTGACACCGGTCCATCACTACTTACCCTTGTGAAAGTATTTGAAGATCTTTTTACTTTATGTGGGAAAAATGTATACGATTATATTCCTATCGTCCCCCTCTCTCCTATTACCCACTATTGGTTTAGTGATGGAACACATTTCACTAGTGATACTATTGAAAAGTTCACTCCAACTCTTACTAGCCATCTAGAAGTGACTCAAAAGGAAGTTGATTCATATATTTCCTATTCTAAGAAGATATGGGATCTTACTCATGAGATTTTTCTCATGAAGAGTCTTCACTCATCATCTACCTATTTCAATAAGAAAACTTTTCTCTCTTTTATGCAATTATTGAAAATTGATCCCCTAAGAAGTATGCACAAAGCCAACTCCTCCTATTTTAGAGACAATAAGATGGTGCAACTCCTTGACCGCTATGCAACCTATAATGGCTCTGATCCTTATCAGGCACCAGCAACGCTCAATAACATAGTCTATGCAGAACATGGACTTGGAGGATATGGGGTGAAAAATGGAATATACGGCATTGTAGAGGGGATGGCAAAGCTCTTTTATGAACTAGGGGGAGTAGCCTACACTCAAACAAAAGTAGAGCGCATCACCTACGATAATAAAAGAAATATTACTGGGATAGTGGTTAATGGCCAAGAAGTGAAAAGTAAAACTGTTTTTAGTGATGTCGATACCCTTACTCTCTATGAAACACTTTTACAAGATGAAAAAGCTCCAATAGCAAAACGTTACAGATCCCTCCCATCCTCTTCTTCTGCCCTCGTCTTCTATTTTGGAGTACACAAGGAATTCAAAGAACTTGGAATACACAATATTTTCTTTAGTGATGATTATAAAAAAGAATTTACAGAAATTCATACCCTCCACAAAATTCCAGAAGACCCTACAATCTACATCAATATTACGAGTAAGATTACCCCAACAGATGCTCCCGTGGGGGGAGAGAACTGGTTTGTCCTCGTAAATGCTCCCCCCTATACAGGGGATAATTTTGAAATAGAAATTGAAAGGACAAGACTAACTGTGATAAAAAAACTATCTAATATACTCAAAGTAGATCTTAACAAATATATTGAATCTGATGGAATCCTTACCCCTAAAATGATTGAAGAAGAGACAAATTCCTACCAAGGGGCCTTATATGGAATCTCTAGTAATACATTGATGGCAGCATTTTTACGCCATCGTAATCAATCTAAACGATATAAAGGACTCTATCATTGTGGAGGATCTGTCCACCCTGGAGGGGGAATGCCCTTAGCGACATTAAGTGGGATGATAAGTAGTGAATTATATAAAAAGAGAGGTTTCTAAATGGGTGTATTCATTGCTTTAGTAGTAATAGCATTGTGGGGAGGCCACCTATTCTATCTACTTTTTATCGTGCAAGTTGATTATACGAATATTCTCACCTATCTTCATATCCTTATTCAAGGATATCTCTATACTGGATTATTTATTACTGCACACGACAGTATGCATGGTGCTGTCAGTAGTAATAGGAGAGTAAATAAAGGGATAGGGCAACTTGCTTTATGGCTATTTGCAGCATTCTCATTCCAAAGAATGTTCTTAAACCACATGAAGCACCATACATTTGTTGCAACTGAAAAAGATCCCGATTATTGTATAAAAAGTCAAAATCCCTTTAAGTGGTTCTTCTCATTCTTCTTATCTTATATAACGGTTCGGCAAATAGTAACGATGGCTCTCCTTTTCAATATTTTACTCTATGTGGGTAAAGCACCTCTCTCCAATTTATTGTTATTCTGGATTATTCCCCCTTTCTTAGGTACTTTTCAACTCTTTTATTTTGGAACCTACTTTCCTCATAAATTGCCCCATACTGCTATTATGGAACCACATAGATCTAGAACGATGAAAAAGAATCATCTTCTTGCAATGCTCAGCTGTTGGTTTTTCTCTTACCACTATGAACATCATGAGTATCCTAGAACTCCTTGGTGGCAATTATATAAAAGAAAAAAGTCTTAGTGAGTTTCCCATTATCTTTTTATGTTGTAAAATGAAGAAAATTTATAGGGAATTATCCCCTATACAAGGAAGTATGATATGAATAAAGTAGTAATTTCAAATGACCATGGCGCAATAGAGATAGCACAAAAGCTTATCATCCACTTAGAAAAAAGGGGATATGATGTGAATCACCTTGGGGTTAAATCAAATGATTCAGTAGATTACCCCGATATGGCTTCTATTGCTTGTGGTGAATATCTCTCTGGAGGATACGAATTTGGTATTGTCTGTTGTGGAACAGGGATTGGTATATCGATTTCAGCAAATAAAATAGATGGTATTCGTTGTGCTCTTCCGCAAAATATCTTTGCGGCAAAGATGGCTAAAAGCCATAACAATTGTAATTTTATAGCTTTTGGTGGAAGGATTGATTATCCAGAAGATGTCTTAGACATGCTTGATGCATATATAGACGAGGACTTTGAAGGTGGTCGTCATGCGAAGAGAGTCGATAAAATCATGTCACTCGAAGGGGGCGTTTGTTAACGCTCCGGGAACACAAAAGGAAGGGGAAGTAACTCATTAAAACGGTAATGAGTAATATGTCCTTGTAAGTCGCATAGATATATTAACGCATCAGGTTGAGTGAACTCGCTAAGAACCTGCAGACACATCGCACATGGTGGGGCTGCAGGATAATCATCGGTGACAACAACAACCATGCTAATATCTAATTTCCCTTCAGCACTTACCCCTTTCATAATAGCTCCACGCTCCGCACAAATAGTTGCACCATAACTTGCGTTCTCTACATTGCAACCACTATACATTTTTCCACTCTTCCTACTAACAATACTAGCTCCAACTTTATACTTTGAATAAGGAACATAGGCATTGTTTCTAGATTGTAAAGCCCCTTGGCGTCCTATGAACATAGTGATAAGGGTGTTAAATTCTTTAATTGTTGAGAAGTCTGGAAAGTCAGATAATCCTGAAATAATAAAGTCAGCCCCTTTTGTTAATAGAGCTTCACTCTCAAAAGTTGTGGTAATTGCTCCACAAAGAGCTCCTGCCCTTTTTGCAGCTTCTACCCCATTAGTTGCATCTTCAAATACGATGCAATCCTGTGGGCTAATGTTCATATCATGGGCAGCTTTTTCATAAATATCTGGAAAAGGTTTCCTTCTTTCAATATCTTTCCCATGGACAAGTGTCTTAAACCACGATCTATCAAGGCCCATTACATCAATGTTTATCTCCATTTTTGTAGGGTCTGCACTTGTGGCAACGCTCATAGGGATCCCTGCTTTATGGGCATTTTCAATAAATCTCACGACTCCTGGAAGAGCTTCTTCTTTTCCTTGTATAAGGCGTTCATATATAGCATAGGTAGCTAATTTAGCCTCTTCTATTTCAATATTAACCTCATATTTTTCAGCTACCCCACCAATATATCGGTTCTCTCCAGCTCCAATGAACGGAACAAAATCTTCAGGTGTTACATTCACTCCTATAGAGTGGAAATACTCTATTGCTGCTTTGCTAATATATTCTTCTGAGTCTATAAGAACTCCATCCATGTCGAAAAGAATCGCTTTTACCATAATAGTATTCCTTATGCTATGCCTTATAGGGTTCAACGGCAGAATGTAGTAAACTAATGAGTGGCTGATAATCACCCTCTAAGGCTGCAATATCGGCTTCTAGTAAACGAGAGTCATCGGTATCAGAGGGGTTAATATGCCAAAGAGCTTTATGAGATAATTGTTGAAAGAAAATTCTCATTGCACGAGTATTTCCATCAAGAAATGGGTGTAAAGCGTGAACTTCAGCCATAAAATAGGCTAGATTATCGATAAACTCTTCAAACTCTTGATTACGTAAAAATTTCTCTTCTCGTAATTTAGTAAAGATTTCTTCTGCCATCGTATCAATATATTGAGGGAGACAAAACATAGTTCTACGAGTGATAGGGATGTAGCGAATTTTTCCTGCAAAAGGATAGATATCACTAAAGAGTTGGTAATGAACTATCTTCAAGTACTCAAAATCAAAGACCCCATCAAATTCGTTCTTAAATAATTCTGCCATTCTAACTGAGACAATGAGTGTCTCAAGTTCATCTAATTTCTTTTGATCGAGTATTCCAAAATAATTTATAAAGACATCAGTATCTGGATATAAATTGTCCTCAGTATCATCAATCTGCTTTGACCGGGACACATTATGTTCTTCTAGAATACGAGAAATTGCTTCATCGCCACTTAATTCATCATCTAACACATCAATAGCATATTGCTCTGCTTCTGTGGTCATTTGATAATCTTCTGTTTCCTGTACAAAACACATATAATCAAGATGCATTCGTATTTGACTATCTTTCATGCTCCAATTCACCTCATTAGAATCTGTATGTAAATCCTACTCGTACAATACCTGTTAGTTCATAAGGTGTAAAGACATTACTAAAGAGTAGCTTGGTTTCAGCTACAGCTACTAATGAGAAAATATCACTTATCTTATAATTTACACCTGCTGTTAAGTAAGGTCCGTAGAATAGGCTTGGGGCTCCAGAAGTACTAATGTTTACTCCTGTAAACATAAAGGACAATCCTGCTCCACTAATAAAATTCCATTTCTCGTTCAATATTCGGTTATAGTCGAGGCCAGCGTGGATATCACTTCCTACTACACTAGCTGATGTTGCAGAGAGCTTATAGAGATTAAATCCAAACCCAGCTCGTAAGTTAAAAGAATCTCTTGGTGAGAGGGTGATGAGATTTCCATAAATAAAATCAAAACTTACTGATGGGAGAATCATCGTGTTTAAACTTTGGTATTCATTGGTTGCATCGAAGAATGACTCGAAGAATTTGTTGTCTCCTTTTCCACCAGCACCTATCATAAATTCAACTGCCATCCAGGGGCTACTATCAAGAGCTTCTATAAGGGTATCGTTTTCACTAGGAGGAGTTAATTTAGCAACCTTCTTTGGTGTTTCTTCAGCAACAGGCTCTTCTAGGATTGGTTCTTCTTCTATAGGGATATCTTGAATAGCCACTTCTTCAACAACAGGCGGCTCCTCTTCAATTACTATCTCTTCTTCAATTACAGGTTCCTCAATATCGATTTCTTCTTTAGCAACAACAGGAGGAACTATGATAGAGGGCTCTTCTTCTTTAGTAACTTCAGGGGCATAGGATTGAGCTGCACTTTCACTAAAGTTAACACCATCGTAGGACTGCTGAACTTCAAATCTATAGGAAGCATTTCCATCTACCCCAGTAAGGGTAAACTGTGTCACAGATGGATCAACTACAACCCACTCATTATCATTTAGTTTATATCTAAACGATGTTACTTCATTATCATTAGATTCCCACTGCCAGTCGAGTGTAATTAAGGAAGCGAAAACTGGGGAAAACATAAGTATCAATAATATGAGGGTGGTGAAAATTTTTTTATAGTGGTTCATAATTATATATCCTCCATATAGAATGTATAAGTGAAGTATATCATATTATGTTCACTTAAATAAGGTGAACACCTCAGACATACTCTTTAGAGTCCTCTCTCTTTTGCACAATAAAAGAGAACTCTTTGATGGTAGCATGGATATCTCTTGTTGAATATATTAATAGATATAAGTTTAGATAGTACCGATGAGGGCTTTTCATTAGATTGCGAATAACTATAATAGCAGGTATGAATATAAAGAAAATATTAAAGAACTATATCCTCATTATAGGAGGCTCTGTCGTAACAGCCGCTGGCATCGCCCTCTTCATTACCCCTGCGAAACTTGCTATCGGGGGGGTAAGTGGTATAGCTGTCATCTTATATCATCTTTTTTCTATTGATGTAGGAACTGCAATATTTGTCCTTTCAATACCATTATTTATTGCAGGAATAAAAATATTTGGACGTCGATATGGATACCTTTCTGTACTAGGAACTATGCTTCTTTCCCTTTTTACCTCTCTTATGGGGTACTTATGGGGTTTTGAAGGACTCCTTGATTATAGCGACTCTATAAACACCCTCCTTTCTGCAATATTTGGGGGTCTACTTATTGGTTTCGGTACTGGCCTTGTATTACGAGGTGGGGCTAATACAGGAGGAACAGATATTATTGCCCAAATTATGAGTAAGTATACTCCACTTGCTGTAGGGACTTCTCTCTTTTTCGTTGATGGATTAATCCTATTAAGTGGCGGATTTATTTTTGGTCTAGAAAGTGCTCTATTTGCTACTCTAGCCCTCTACGCTACAAGTGTCTCTGTGAATTATGTAGTATTAAGTATAGGCACTCGTTATGCAAAAACAGCCCTTATTATTAGTGATCAACATGAAAAAATAGCTTCTCGCATCACCAATGACCTAGGACATGGAGCAACTTATTTTAGTGGCAAAGGGGTATATAGTCAAAAAGACAAACCTGTGTTAATGACTGTAATACCTAATCAAAAAATAAGCGCCCTTATCGCTATTGTAAAAGATAACGATCCGAGCGCCTTTATGATCATCGAAGAGGCTCATGAAGTGATAGGAGAAGGATTTAATTCTCTAAACTCCCATTAAATTCACTCTTACATTATTTCCAAAGTTTCTCTGGATAGACATGCTGCTGAATCTTTTTATAGATTTCATCTTTCACCATCTGTCGATCTTCTGAGTAGGTCATTCCAAACCATCTCTCTTGAGTTGTATAGAATTTCATTCTTGCATCTGTTTTATTAATCATTTTCACCGCCTATCATTTCGTTGCTCTCGGCTAAAGCACTCTACCTCAAAAATAAAAAAACCACCTGTAAACAACGAAGGTGGTCGGAGAGTCAGAAATCATATGCATTGAATGATCCTTTAACCTTTAAAGTCCTGAGACTTCTGAACATCCGTTAAAGCTCCCCGACCTGTAATTCTGTCGTCGGGGATATACTTATTCGCAGCTTCATCACAAAAGTGCGGAATGACGACGCCATATCCTAACGCCGCAATGCATAAAGCTTCTGAAGGCTTTACCCAACCTAATCAACCAGGTTTATATAAACTTTATATTGGATTATGCTAATTATCAAGCACTCATTTTTAGATCCCAGGTAACGATTTTTTCTTTACCTCAATCAAAAAATGACAATATTTTTCTGCTTTTTAAATGCTTGCCAAAATTATGCCAATATTCTATAACAACTATAAAAAATTTAAGGAATTGCTATGCAAGTTGACATCTTTGACTTTGACCTCCCCCGCGACCTGATTGCCGCTCAGCCGGTTCATCCGCGCGATACTTCGCGCCTGTTGGACCTTACGGAAGATTCCCAAATCAGTGACCGCCGTTTTTATGACTTGCCCGACTTACTCCAAGAAGGCGATGTTTTGGTCTTTAATGATACCAAAGTAATCCCCGCCCGTTTGTACGGTGCCCGCGGCGAGGCTCTGGTAGAGGTTACGCTTTATCACCCATCTGACGACGGTGTCAGCTGGTGGGCTTTCATCAAGAATGCCAAACGCCTCAAAAACGATGACATCATCCGCTTCTATACTGAAGAAATAACCCCCGATCAGTCCGATTTCTCTGCCATTGTTGTTGAGAAAAAAGATGACGACGGTGTTTTGATCACCTTTCCTTGCCCGCCGGCCGAACTTCCGGGAAAGCTCGAAAAATATGGTTTTATGCCGCTGCCGCCCTATATCAAACGCAACCGCCCTTGTTCTGAGGGCTCCAATTGGTTCAAATTCAGCGACAAAGAAAACTATCAAACCGTTTATGCCAAACACGACGGAGCCGTTGCCGCACCCACCGCGGGGCTGCACTTCACTCCCGAAGTTTTACAAAAATTAAGAGACAAAGGGGTGCAAGAAGTCTTTTTGACTCTCCATGTCGGTGCCGGAACTTTTCTACCGGTTAAAACAGGAGACACCAACGACCATAAAATGCACGCCGAATATGGCGTTATCACCGACATTTACGCGCTGATTCCTTTTGCCCTGGTGGTGCTCACTATGGGTATGGAGTCGGGCTATTTCCGCTTTGCCGCCAAAG
>SABI01000358.1 GCA_009929055.1 Spirochaetia bacterium
GCTATGAGAAGGATAATTATTATCATAGTCTAATCTCCTTCCATTAGATTTTTCCAATAGAGGCGAGTTATGATATATGTTGCAGTAGGGCTACTAATAAGGAAAAAGATAATGATGATAGTTACCCTAATAAAAAATTGCCAATCACTTGAAAGGAGAAGAAGACCAATAAATGTGCTGAGTGTGCTTGTTGTCCCTAATAAGGAAACACTCTGTATCTTCTCATAAACATCATGATATCTAAAAAGGCCAATAATTCCTCCCGCTCCAAAGATGAGAGCGAGGATAAAAAATAGAAGTGCTCCTATTTCACGGATGGTCATTAGTATCATCCTCCTCTTTATGTTTTAAGATTTTTGGAACAAAACGAGCTATAGCTAAAAGACCTAGAAATCCAAAGATGTCGTATACCAGCGCTACATCTAAATAGAATGAAAACTCTGTAATTGAAGCATATAATACAAGAAGAGCTAACAGGGTACTTGAGAGGATCATAAGGGCAATAACGCGGTCAATGCGAGTAGGTCCTATGAGTATTTTAAGAACGAGGATTATAATAAAAAACAGGAGTATATACTGCATTGACACTAAGAGGATGATTTTCATAGAAATATCCTCCCAATGAGATGTTCCATTCTCCCTTTTATTTTTTCCCCTGCTTCTTTATTGTGTGATGTACTCGATAAAAACCAATGAACAACAAGATGGTCATCATTAACATCAATACATATAGTTCCAGGGGTGAGGGTAATTGAGAGGGCAAGGAGCATTCTTCCAATGTCTGATCGTATCCTTGTTCTAAAGTGGACAATTTTAGGACGACTTTTACCCTTTAGAACTGCTCCTAGCATTTTAAATGAGGCGATATATATGGAAGGGATAAGCAAGAGAAGAAACGCTATAAGAAAGAAAGGATTGGCAACAACATAGCGAAAGTGGAGCTGATGTAATGGAATAAAGATGTTATAGGTGAAAAGTGAAATACTCAAAGAACCAATAAACCCAATAACAAGGGAGTAGGCATCTACTGTAGAGCTAAAAAGTAACCAAATGAGGAATAAGAATGAAAAGGTGATGGCAATGCGGATGATAGCCCACTTTTTTCTCCCTTTTTTCAATATTATTCTCCTATGCTACAAAAAATATTGTAGAATTCCTTTGATGTTTTTGCCTCCTCTAAAGCAGTGCGTCTCTCTTCTTTATGAAGAATTCGAGCTACTGATGATAGGAGTCTAAGGTGTAGTGAAGAATGAGTTTTTGGGCCAATAATTAATACCACGAGAGAGACCTTTTCTCCCTGTTCTGTAAAAGGAATTCTCTTTTTACACGATGCTGCTACAACATAGGTTTGTGTGAGCGATGAAATTTGTGCATGTGGAATTGCACAGTTAAAACCTATATAGGTAGGATATTGGGCCTCTCTTTCAAGAACTTCTGCAAGAATTTCTTCTCTATGCAATGAAGGCTCTAGGGTAGTAAGGTGATTAACAAGGTGTTCAATTACTCCATTTTTTGTAGTACAATCAATATGAGTAATACATGCTTCTGGTTTTAGATAGAATGATAATAGCATCACAGGTCCTCCTCTATTAGCCCACTAGCCCAATCAACATTAAGGGAGAACATAATCCCATTTCCTGGTTCTTCTAGGGGCCCTATGATACTCTCTATTAATAGTTTTACTTGGTCTATTATTTCCTGGTTTTTAACAACAGAGAGAATTGTTTTATTGTAGGGACGATTACCTTTCATAAACTCTTTGAATCCAGCAAATAAAGGGATGTTATATGTAAGGAACCTCCCCATCCCCTCAGAGTCAAGAATAGTAGCCCCCATGATACCACCTTCAATATAGGCCTGTATTACCTCTTCAAGATACTCTTCATTATTTAGAACAAAAACAAATAGTTTCATAGCACCTCACATATTGTGTGTTTGGCAATAATACCATACCCTTTCTTGACTCTTCAATCAAAACATATCTCTTTATTCTATTATAAAATCTAACAGCACGATATCTGACCTCTTTTCATACTACCATCGTATCGATATATAGCACTCTTATTCGAACCTTTCTGTGAGTTAACAACAGGGGTGACAAATCTCTAAATTCTGCTACACTACACATATTAGGAAGGAGTTCTTACGTGAAAACATTGATAGTATATGAATCAAGGCAAGGGTATACATATAGCTGTGCCCAAAAGATTGCTTCTTTATTAGAAGGGGCAAGTGTAATAATTAAAGCAAAAGATGGGTATAACCATACGGTTGCTTTTACCTTTAATACGTACAAAAATGCCATTAAAATCAGTGATGAT
>SABI01000054.1 GCA_009929055.1 Spirochaetia bacterium
GTCTATAATAATACAGCCTATGCCCTTGAACTCAATGTGATGGAAAAAGTTCCTTCTTGGGATAATCTTGAAATTATGTATGGCCAAGAGATTGATGTTGCAATAGTTAATAACAAAGCGGAGTTCTTAAAAGGGCGTCAAAAGAAGCTACATATTATTGGATAAATACTTTTTTTCAAGGGCTGTAGCAATTCGATGAAAAACCTCTTTAGCTTTTTCATCATCGCCAAAGACACTTGTGACGACTCTTATATGCCCTTTCCCTAACTCTCCGTAGCTCGAACCATCATTCACAAGGACATTTGCCTCTTTTAGTAAGTAAGCAACAATGTCACTACTTGTTCCTAGCTTGCTCACATTAATCCATGTAAGAATCCCACTTTCACTCTTTTCTAAAGAAATCCCTCTTACTTTACTAAAGATAGAATAGGCAAGAGTTCGCCTTTGCTCATGGCGTTTAGTTAAGCTTCTTAAGTATTCTCTCTCTCTTAAAGCTTGAAGAGCTCCAATTGAGGTAATGGTAGAGGCAGCCCCAAGGACATTCACTGCTGCGGCATAATAGATATCCATAATTTCATCAGGAGCGTAGATATAACCAATTCTGAAGCCACTAAGTCCTAATCCTTTAGAGATAGAGCAGACAGTGACAGTTCTCTCCCACATTCCTGGTAGTGTACAGGGAGAAATAAATTCAATTCCATCAAATATGTGGTCTTCAAAAGCTTGGTCACAGACAAGAATGAGGTCATTCTTTTTAATAAAGTTGCATAACTGTATAAGATTATCTTTTCTAAAGACTGTGGTTGTAGGGTTGTTTGGATGGGTAATGACAACCATTTTTGTTTTAGAGGTGAGTCTCTTTTCGAACTCATCAATATTGAGGGCATAGTTATTTTTTTCATCTAAAGGGACGTGGATAACAGATCCTTTAAGCAATACTGGGTCTAGATAATTACTTGGGTAACTCGGGTCAACTACCATAATTTCATCACCTGTTTCTATGAATGGCATCATTGCATACAGGAGTCCCGAGTCTGACCCAGGGGTAACAATCACATTACGAGAGGGGTTAATAGAAAGAGCAGTCTCTCTCTCTATTTTAGAAGCTATTTCAACTCTTAGCTCCTTCATTCCGATAGGCATTGAGTAGTGGGAAGGAAATCCATCTGTGATCGCCTCTATCATCACCTTCTTCACTGACTCAGGGATAGATGGGTCGGGGAAGAAGGGGTCTGCCCACGCCATGATATCGACCCCTTGAGCGATAAGGTTTCCAGCTCCCTCTCCCACATCTGCCTTGTTGACTTCTTCAAAGAGGCCTCCACTCAGATGTTTAAATTCTCTATTCATCAGATGCTTTATAGATGCCATACCTTTCCCTTTTATTCTTTATTCGTTTGTTGTAAATAGCGATAAATTGTTTGAGTTGAGACTCCAAGAACATGGGCAACTGAGTTAACAGCTCCCTTGAATTTAAAGACACCTCTCGCTTCAAGGGTGCTAATGAGTTCTTTTTTCTCACTAATAGAGGAGTCAATGATTGACAGCCCATATTCAAGGGTTACGTTTTCAATAATTTCTTTAACGATATCATCAACAACACCATCAAAACGTTCTGGAGATTTATCTGAATTATTAGATTGGTTAATCATCAATAAATCTTCAATTGATTCTTGCATCCTTAACAACTTAGTGATATCAATATTGACACACAAGAGGCCAATTACTTCCCCTTCATCACTTTTAATAAAGTAGGTGCTACTTCTTAATATTTTGTGGCCACTTTTAGTGGTACCTGTATAGTTTGTAACACTCTCTTTAGTGAGGTATTCTTTCTTTTGTAGTAATTCAAGGGCATACGCTGTAATAGAGCCACCCACTTTGCGTCCTGTTATTTCTCCGTTAACAATATGGCAAATAGAGTGGCTTAAATCACTGACGTCATGGATGAGCACTTCACACGTTTTCCCGTTGATAGCAGCAATGTAATCTGCAATGGGAAAATAGCGAATAAGGTCAGGATGACGTTCCATAAAAATTACCCCTTCACACAAATAGCATCAATTTCAACACCAACATCTTTTGGAAGGCGTGAAACTTGAACTGCTACGCGAGCTGGTGTGTGATCTTTAAAGAAAGAAGCATACACTTCATTTACTGCAGCAAAATCATTCATGTCTCTTAAGAAGACTTGGCATTTAACGATGTCTGTAATACTAAACTCAGCTTCTTTCACAATTGCTTCAATATTCTGTAAACTTCTTGCTGTTTGTTCTTTAATATCTTCACTTACAAGGGTCATAGTTGATGCAACAAAGGGAAGTTGACCTGAAACATATAGTGTTTCATTTACTTGGTATCCTTGTGCGTAGGGGCCGATAGCTGCTGGGGCATCTTTTGTAACAATAATTTTTCTCATTTCTTAAATTCTCCTTATCTATTTTTCTTTTTATGCGTAAAAACAACTTGCTAGGTGGTTTGAATCGACTTCTCTTAAAAGAGGTTTTTCTACATGACACTTTTGTGTTGCTATTGGACAGCGAGTTGAGAAAGGACACCCTATAGGGGCGTTCATTGCGTTTGGAATTTCCCCCTCTAAAATTACTCGGGGATTTTTCACCCTCGGGTTTCCTTTGCTAATTGAACCAATAAGACTCTTTGTATATGGATGGCGTGGATTGGCAAAGAGTTCATTTGAATCGGCTATTTCCATCACCTCTCCTAAGTAGAGAACCATGATACGGTCACTAATAAATTTCACAACACGCAGGTCATGTGAGATAAACATATAGGTTAAATTAAATCTTTTTTTAAGTTCAACAAGGAGGTTTATGATCTGGGCTTGTACCGAGACATCGAGGGCTGAAACAGATTCATCACAGACAAGAAACTTTGGATTAAGGCTGATTCCTCGAGCGATAACAATTCTTTGTCTCTGTCCACCACTGAATTCATGAGGATAGCGGTTCATTTCATTTTTTGATAATCCGACAATCTCTAATAAAGAGACGACTATCTCTTCTTTCTCTTTTGTAGAGAGTTCCTTTCGAAAGTTATCTAAGGGCTCCATGATGATATCTCGAATTGTCATTTTAGGGTTCATTGAACTATAAGGGTCTTGGAAGATATATTGCATATCTTTTCTTAGAGACCTAATTTTCTCTCCATCATAGTCAACAATATTTTCTCCGTTAAAGGTAATAGTTCCACTTGTAGGCTCCCATAAGCGAAGGATAGTTTTCCCTAAAGTAGATTTTCCACACCCACTTTCTCCAACAACACCAAGTGTTTGTCCCCTCTTTACATCAAAGGAGATATTATTTACGGCCTTCACAAATACTTGTCGATCTTTTATGAGAGATTTTTTCATTAAAAAGTGTTTATTGAGGTCTCTTACTTCTAAGATATTATCGTTTTTCATGCTGCACCTCATCACTATATAAGAAACACTTCACTTCACTATTACCTACTTTATACACAGGAGGGGATTGATTAACACATATATCCATCTTAGAGGCACATCGAGGGTGGAAATAGCATCCACTAGGCCGCCTCGTGATACTTGGAACTACCCCACGTATTGTAGGGAGAATTCTACTATCATGATCTTCTAAGGTGGGCATCGTAAGGAGGAGCCCTTTGGTATATGGGTGGTGTGGTGTTTCAAAGATGTCGATAACCGGTCCTTTTTCGATGATTTGTCCACAATACATGACAATTACATCATCTGCAATATCTGCAACAACATTTAGGTCGTGAGTAACAAAGAGGATTGATGTTTTAAAGCTCTTTTTCAACTCTTCTAAGAGATTAAGAATCTGGGCTTCAATGGTGACATCTAAGGCAGTAGTTGGCTCATCTGCTATCATTATCTTGGGCTGAGTAACAAGGGCCATTGCTATCATCACCCTCTGTCTCATCCCACCACTAAGTTCGTGAGGGAATTGGTTAATTCTCCTCTCAGGAGTGGGGATTCCTACAAGTTTTAATGTTTCAAGGGCTATCTCGTAAGCCTCTTTCTTATTTGTTTTTTGATGTTCAATAATACATTCAGTAATTTGATCCCCTATTTTTAAGATAGGATTTAAGGCGGTCATTGGCTCTTGAAAGATCATAGAGATCTTTTTGCCAAGGATGGTGTGTTGAACTACCGGTTGAGACAACTTTAAGATATCTACTCCATCGATAAAAATCTCTCCATTACTGATGTGCCCATTTTCTGCAAGGAGTTGCATGATAGCTAAAGAGGTTACACTCTTACCACTACCTGACTCTCCCACAATAGCTAAGGTTTTTTGTTCATCAAGGGAAAAATTAATATGTTCAACGGCATCAAACACCCCATCTTCTGTTCTAAATTTTACACTTAGGTCTTTCACTTCTAATACTGTTTTACTCATCTCTATTTCCTCTATTCCTATTGCCTTGAATCGAATGCGTCTCTTAGTCCATCACCAACAAAGTAGATGGCTAACACCAATAGAAGATTTACTATACCAGGGGGGATCCAAATCCAAGGCATATCACGAAGAACAAGGAGTTTTTGAGCATCCATGAGCATATTTCCCCAACTCGGAGTTGGCTGTTGTATTCCCACTCCTAGGAAGGACAATGATGCTTCCATCAAAATTGCTTGTGCTGTCCCAATTGTTATTTGAACCATAATAGGGGCTAAGATATTTGGAAGAATATGTTTTAAAATAATTTTCATATTCTTTGAACCAACGGCATGACTCGCTAGGATATAATCGAGTTCTTTTACCCTCAGCACCTCTGCCCTCACAAGGCGAGCGGTACTTGTCCAACTCACAAATCCTATGGCAAGAATTACAATCCAAATAGAAGGGTCCATAATGGTTGAAATTGAGATTAATAGAAAGAGGACGGGGAAGGAGATGACAATATCTACTATACGCATAAAGACAGCATCAATTATTTTTCCAAAATACCCAGTAATGAGACCAATGAAGGTTCCTATGAGGGTCGATATCGACACTGCTAAGAGGGCTACCATCATGGTCACTCTTGCCCCGTACACAAGGCGAGAGAATACATCACGCCCTAAACTATCGGTTCCTAATAGGTGGTCACTCGAAGGAGAGGCATATTTGTTATATACGTTCTGTCCTTCAATGAAGAAAAACTCACTAGGTTCATGAGGGGCTATAATAGGGGCAAATATAGCGACGACTACAAAGAATAGAGTAATAAAGCCCCCTATCACAGCAAGCTTATTTCTCTTAAATCTTCTAATCGCAAAATCGTAAAAGCTATTTTTTTTAATCACACATATCCTCGCTTTAGCTTCTAATTCGTGGGTCAACAAATGCATAGAGAATGTCACTTGTAAGATTCCCTAACAACACTAGCGTTGCCGTTATAAGGTTAAGGGCCATAATAATTCCATATTCTCTATCTTGAATTGCTTTAATTCCTAACTGCCCCATTCCTGGCCAGTTAAAGATACTCTCAGTTATATAGGCGCCACTAAAAAGAAATGGGATAGAGAGCCCAAATATTGTTACTACCGGAATAAGGGCATTTCTAAAAGCATGTTTGTAGAGAATTACTTTGTTTCTTAATCCTTTTGCTTTTGCTGTTCTTATATAATCTTCTTTTAATACATCAAGCATGTTAGAGCGGGTAAAGCGAGAAACAGAGGCAATATTTCCTAAAGACAATACGATTGCAGGAAGGATGAGGTGGTGAAGAACATCAGTATAGTAGGCAAAACCAACATACCCGGCCCTCATATTCTCCATTCCACCCGATGGAAATATTCCTAGAATAAGGGAGAAAAAGTAGATTACTAATAACCCAAAGAAGAAAGAGGGGATTGCCACCCCTACAAGAGACAAAAAGGTGAGGGAGTAATCGAGTTTAGTGTTTTTCCTTACCGCAGCAACAACTCCAACTGGAATTCCCACTACAAATGACAAGATGAAAGCACTCAATGTAAGGATTACTGTATTAGGAAGACGTTCTAATATAAGGGCACTAATTGAGTGGTTTCCACTATAGGTGTATCCAAAGTTCCCTTGAGCAACCTCTTTCACCCACTTCACATATTGGATATGGATAGGGTCATTAAGTCCAAGAGCATCTCTTGAAGCCTCTAGGTCTTCCATACTAATTGAAGGGTTCACAAAGTTTGCTAATGGGTCTCCTGGAGAGAGTTTCATAATCCCGAAAGAGAGTATAGTAATACCTATAATAACTGGTATAGAGAGTAATAATCGTTTAGAAACATATTTAAGCATCGCTTTTTCCCCTAATTACGTATAAGGAAGAGTTCAGTTTGCCTTTTGCTGAGAAACTTAGCTCCATCTTTTGTAACAAGCACATTATCTTCACTGATAATAGCAGGTCCTTTCTCATAGAGAATAGTGGGCTCTATTGCAAACACCATCCCCTCTTCTATCACTCCTAGGGCATCTTTACTGTAGCGCTTTTTATTAGGACCTAAGAGAACTCCTCCATCATGGACAGCTCTTCCTACTTGGTGCCCTACAGCATGAAATATGTTTTGATAGCCACTGTCGAGTATATGTTGCCTAGCAGCATAATCTACATCCATCCCTATAGCGCCAGGAACTAATGCTTTTACAGCCTTATTTATTGCTTCATAGATAGTATCAAATGCTTTTTGCATTTCGCTAGAGGCTTTCTCTTCCCCCTCTTTTAACACATAACAGGTTCTGGCAATATCACTCGTGTAGCCCTTATAGGAGACAGAGAAGTCGAATATAAGATAATCCCCCTCTCTTAAGATTGACTCACCTGGTGGCCTGTGAGCTATCTGGTGGCGCATTACAATGGGGGGTGTGAGAGTTCCACTTATTCCATTTACCACATCTCTTTTAATCATCCCATCAATAAAGATATTTCCAATTTCAATCTCACTCATCCCTTTTCTTACTTTCTGAAACACTTCATCATATATTTCTAAAGTAATGTCGATAGCTTTTTGTATATAGCTAATCTCTTGAGGTGTTTTAATACTCCTGATTTTTTGTAAAAACGTATCACTAGAGACAATATTCTCATTGTAAGGGGAGCCTAGCATCTTAAGGAGTTTTCTATAGCTTCCCACAGTAAGGCCATCTGCTAAGGAGTTCGCTTTTGAATAGTTTAGGGCAATTTTCTTAGGGTTAATTTCCTTCATTACTTCTTGTAACTTTTCTTCAAGGTCATTATGGGTGTAGGTAACAATTCTATCAAACAACTTACTCTCTATAACGTCCTGAGCATCAATACTACTAGTAATTCCAATTATTTCGCTTATTGTAATAATTAACAGAGCATCTCCCACTATCTTCAAACCAAATAATAGAGGCATTGAAGGATCACTTCCCTCTTTGGTCTTAATTATATAGCAATCTATTCCTTGCTCTTTGAGGTAATGTTTAGTTTGATGTAATTTCTCTGTATGCAGGGCATGTGTTTCGTTCATGTCGTTCTCCTATTCTGTTGGTTCAACATATGGGTGAAAAGGGCAGAGCCTTGTAGGATAGAACCAGTGTCGATTCTCTCATCTACTTGGTGAACTAATGTTAAAATGGTGTGAAAATCAATCTCTTTATTAACTGGGGAAAATCCATAGACATCACACCCTAGTTGTCCTAAGAACCTGCCATCAGTTCTACCAAGGGCAAATACTGGCAGTAGCGGACCTCCCTCAAAATAAGAGGGGACATATTCATCAGCTGCCCTATACAGTGGTGTATCTAAAGAGGAGATAAACCCAGGAAGAAAGGCACTAATTTCATAGGTTGCCGCTATTCCATCAAACAATGACTCTAAGATCTCTGTAGCATCATTGAGAGTTTTTCCTGGTAGGAGCTGGATAGCGAAGTCAAATTGTATTGAATACGGGAGAACATTTATTTGATTACCTATATCATAGGAATTGAGAATAAATGCATTATGAGAGTTATAGTGTTTAAAGTGAGATAAGAATTTGTCTTGTATCGGCTCTTTTATCATCTCATTAAATCTGATAGAGACAGGGTTCTCTTCTTCCTTAAAATCATAAGAGCTCATCCTCTCAAGGAGTGTGGTAAACGTATCGACAGCTTTATTGTTTGATTTAAAGGAAGAGGGGCCAGAATCTCCTTTTATAGAGACCTTAACATCACATCTCCCCTTTTCTCCCATGGTGATAAGAAAGTATCCATCATCCCCATTTTCGACATAAAAACCCCCTCCTTCATTAAGGACAGAGCCACCTTTAAACTCCTCTTTGTAGAGTTCTGCTACATAGCGCATCCCATACTCGCTCCCCTTCTCTTCATCACTTGTGGCAACGAAATAGAGGGGGCGGTCTAAAGTAGTTTCATCAACACTAAGAAATGCGATTAATTCCATGACGGTGAGATGTTTTGTATCAACAGTACCACGGCCATAGATAATTTTCTCAACTTCCACAGCATCAAATGGGGGATAAGACCACTCTTGGCCTTCAGTTGAGACAACATCTAAGTGGCTGATGAGGATAATTGGAGGAGTTGAATTATGAGGCCCTTTACGGGCGATAATATTCTCTCTCTTCTCCCCTTTCTTCACAATTTCATATTCAATGTTGTGTTCATCAAAAATGGAGGCAATATAGGCACACAGGAGGTGTTCATCTCCAGGGGGGTTGGTTGTATTAATCCTTAACATCTCTTTAAATATTGAGATGATTTTTTCATCATTATAGATCATTACTTTGTCCTACTAATATAATAGAGTTCTGTTTGTCTCTCACTAAGGACTCGAGCTTTACCTTCTGTGATAACAATATTCTCCTCTACAATGAAAGAGGGGTTGTTATCATCTTGGATGACGGTGGGTTCAATAGCATAGACTTCACTTAGTTGCACTTCACTTAAGACATTGGGGCGTTTTTCATTATAGAAACTTAAAGTAGTCCCTCCATCGTGAACTTGCTGCCCTAATTGGTGACCACTAGCATGACGGATTGTAGGATACCCTCCCCCTTCTATGATAGATCTTCCAAAGGTGTCGACTTCCCATCCTTTCATACCAACTCTAATATTCTCAATAATTGCACTAACTGCATTCACCGTTGTCCTAAACGCACGAAGGGACTGTTCATCAGCATGAGTTTCTCCCTTTCTTAGGGCATAAAAACTACGAGCTATATCAGAACAGTAGTTATTGTACTTAACAGAGAAATCTATAATAAGAATATCTCCCTCTTGAAAGATATTGTTACTATTAGGTTTCCTATGGGCAAGGCCACAACGATTGATGCAGATAAGGGGGTATGAATAGGGTTCGTCAAAGGCATTTATTACCCCCTCTTCTTTCATGAGAGGGATAAATAAATCTCCAATCTCTGTTTCACTCATCCCAATTGCTATCTTTTCTCTCACTTTAGCGTAGATGTTACAGGTCTTTGTAACCGCTATTTCAATTTGCTTAATTTCATAATTACTTTTTCTTGCTCTAATTTCTCTTATAAAAACATCGCTTGAACATTCAATTCGCTCTAAGAGCTCTTTTGTAATCATCTTTTCTAACATCAAGTATTGTCCAACAGTTAATCCATCAATAAGGTAATCGTCCTCACTAATATTAAGGGCAAGTTTCTTTATATCAATAGATGAAAAAAGGGTAATAAAGTCTGCTTCAAAATCTTCATCCACCGTGAGGACATCAAAGATGCCAAACTCTTCATACATAGGGGCATCAGTTTTTCCTGTAATCACATAATGAAGGCCATCAGAGCGAAAAAAGAAGGCTGTTTGTGCAACAACGTGGACAGGGAGTAACAAAGGAAGGACAACATCACTATCCTCTCTGGAAAGGATGAGGTAGGTATCGATTCCCTCTTTTTGTAGAAAAGAGGTGAGTTGGTCTATCTTTTCACGTATCATGTGGTTTCTCCTTGTAGGTAGGCTGTGGTTAATTCATAGAGGACCTTATAGCAAAAGTTAACACTTTCTAGACTGATTCTCTCATCTATTCCATGAATTAATGGCAGGACTTGGGTAAATGGTTCACTCACTAGTAGTGGAGCAAAGCCAAAGATTTCACACCCTAATGGGTGTAAGAATTTTCCATCATTAGAGCCAGGGGTAATAAAGGGGAGTAAGGAGGTAATACTTGGATCAACTTTTTGAAGGGATCTAAGGATAAGACTCGTCATGTACTCACTACTAATAGACTCGTATCCTTTAGAAAAAGAGAGGAGTTCTATCGTTACGGGAAGCCCTGTAAGGGCCTCTTCTATCTTACGTATGAATTGCTCTTTGGAAATATGGGGAAGTAAGCGGCAGTCGAAATCGACAGAAGCTCTTACATTCTTTTCTAACTTAGTATTTCGTGCCCCTCCATGAATAACAGTTGCAGTAATCATATGGGAGCTCATGGTATCGATAAGTAGTTTTGTTTTCTCGTCAGTTGTCCCAACAAAATGGGTTGATAGAAGGGCACTTGTAGGAGAAGGGGTATCATCGATGATGAGGTTTTGGAGAGTATTGATTACCCTTACTAATATTTTTTCGTGGCTAAGAAGAGGGAAGTAGGGGTTAAAGTTTTTATCTTCTTTCACCTTTACTCCTATTCTTGCTACGGATTTCTGTCCACTTTCAAAGAGGTAGTGACTTTTCCCTTTTGCATCAAATAAGGCAAACCCTCCCCCTTCGTTGAGGACTATCTTATTACCTAACTTCTCTTTCATCCCCTCTTCTTGAATAAGTTTTTCGAGGCCAAAAGAAGAACCTTTTTCTTCATCAGCGCTAAAGACAAAGATGATTCCTTTGTTAAGGGTATGAGAGATGGGGGCGAGTTCTTTAATGAGATTAAGGGCACAAGCAGTAAAATATTTCATATCAAGAGTTCCCCTACCATAGAGAAATCCATCATCTATAACAGCTGCAAATGGGTCGTGTGTCCAATCCTCTTTATGTGCTAACACTACATCTAGATGGCTTAATATGATAAGGCTCTCTTTATTTTGAGGGCC
Organism: Spirochaetia bacterium; assembly: GCA_009929055.1. GTDB lineage: Bacteria > Spirochaetota > Spirochaetia > Sphaerochaetales > Sphaerochaetaceae > SABI01. The sequence continues at coordinate 10,976 of SABI01000054.1, forward strand.
AAGTTCTACTACAATATTTCCCCTATTTTCATTATATGTATAGATTGTGTAGGGAACTTTATAGGGTTCAATGAGATTTTTTATATATTCTACTGCAATAATCTCATTGCCAGGGGGGTTTTGAGTATCGAGTCGTATGAGGTCTTGTAGAATAGATATAGTGTCATTCATAATAAAAAAAACTCCTACCAATAGTACGGTGCCCAAGAGCACCGTACTAGATTAATGAATTAAAGGTTTATTTTAGAGTCCAGAGGTGAGAATTTAATGTATAGCCACGAGTGTCAGGGGTGAGGCCTCCAACGTTGTTTCCAGCTACGATTGTTTCATTCTTTCCAGCATAAGTAAACCAAGGAAGATCTTCAGTAATTTGTTCTGAAATTTTGTTTAAAATTGCATTTCTCTTTGCTTGGTCTGTAGTGATTGCTTGCTCAGCAAACCATTTTTGAACATCTTTGTTATCATAATGATAGAAGTTCCAGAATGGATCATCTACAAAGTATTGAGCATATTCGTTAGGATCTGATTCTTGAGCGAATCCTAAGAGGTAGGCATCAAATGCTGCATCTGTTGCACTCGTTGATTTATCGAAAGCAGGAGAGTTAGCTAAGTTACCGTTTTTATCACTCTTTCGAAGTAAGACGTCAATGAGGGCTCCAAAGTCTACTAATTTAAGGTTCAAGTCAACACCAGCCATTTTCCATTGTTCTTTAAGAATGGCAGCTTGTGGAGCACTACTTTCAGCATAAAAAAGTTCAATCTTTAATGGTTTTCCACTCTTTTCATAGATCTTTGTTGATCCATTCATCGTATAGCCAACACTTTCAATCATGCTCTTTGCTTTTGAAACACTATAGGTATAAGGATTGTCATTTGCAGAGTCAGCAGGAGAACCTTTTGGGAAGATAGAGTCGTGAGGATACCCAGTTACTCCATAAGCACCACTGACTAGAGCATCTTTGTTTGTTGCATACGTATTAACATAACCAATCAAATTATTTAAATATGGCTGAAATGTTGAGTAGAGTCCTGAAAATGCCGAAAATTGCGA
>SABI01000359.1 GCA_009929055.1 Spirochaetia bacterium
CGTGTATACTGCGGGGTCAATATTAGGAAGTATCTTCATCATAGTTTGCTTAATCATTATAGCGTACTCGTCATTAGGTTCTATGCCAAAGCAATCTGAATGTATATCCAGATGGTATCCTGTACCAGAGAACCATATAACTATATTCTCTTCTGATGCTCCATACTGTAGCAATTGCATATAGGCTCCCATAGCATTCTTTATAGTCTGCTCATCAGAGTTCTTGCCTTTATCTATATCTACAGGTATCCATGTAGCACTACGCTTAACGTTATACAAACTTTTTTTCCCTATAAGTTCACTCTTGTCTTCTGCATGGTACAAGAAGACAGATTTGTATACTGCCTTCTCTTTCCCATGTTTTATAATTAGATCAAATAATTCTTCTGAAGTAACGAACATACCTCTCTTATTAGGAGACTCTATTGCTACTTCATAGAATTCCATTACAACCTCATAGATCTTCCAGGATTAACTGGTGTTGATGGTGTACTAGGTTTATCTTCCTGTACATGGTTGACTAATTTTCCTGAGGCGATTCTCTTCTGAATATTTGCTTTGAACTTAGGTATTCTCTTTTCATCATTAGGACAGAAGGAATCTACTGTAAAGTAAGCTTTGCCTTTAGCCTGATTGTATTTATAATAAGCATAGCATAAGAAAGCAAATCTCTCTTGACCTTCTTGTGGGAACGCTACTGATAAGTGTTCCATGAAATCATTTTCAATTTCATCAAGTTCAATAATCTTTGAGTCATCTCTGTTATACCATTCTCCATTGATACTGAGTCCTCCCTTATACTTAAGGAAGTCTAAGTACATATTAAGATTTGTAATAGCAAAGCACTTGTTAATATTACCAGATGAAGGATCAATTTCTATATCATAGAAGAATGTTTGTTCCTGGGTTCTTGATGCTCCATCAATAACGAAAGTAAACTTAAGAGCCATAGATAATGTCTTATCATCCTTCTGTGGTCTCTGTACATATGATACTCCAATAATAGCACAAGGATAGAATCCTGCATTTAATCCAGCAGAAAAGTCCCCTGTTTCCTCGTTTCCGTAAGCTCTAGGCATAGTATACTCCTTTCAAGAATTCGTTTGTTTTTGATTGTTTATTTGTCTTGGACATAGTTAGTTATTTCTTTTTTATAGAACTGGTATCCCAGATCCAGTATCTTACCTGCAAGAGGTTTCATTCTTGAACCAAACTGTTGAGAGTTAGTTCCCTTGAAACTCATCTTATGTTTGCCCTTCTCGTCTATGTAGATATAGGCTATAATGTCACAAATACCAGCTACAACGTTAGCTAATCCAGAAGGAAGGTCTGCTGTCATTACAGGTTTCTTATCCTCTAATCTTTGCTTAGAATGGCTTATAAGAATAAGTGTCTTACCTTTTTCTTTTACATAGTTCTTTAGTAACTCAATGATTCTTTTAACTTTCTTTTTAGAATCACTCCAGTCTACTCCGAACTCTCCGTCTCCCATTGCATCTAAACCTCTTGAAGCCAGTACATCTTTTTCTACCCATGAGTTAATCTCATCTATAGTATCTAGTACTATTGTATCAAAGTCTGAGATAGCTTCATTCCCTGAGAATAGAGCTTCTAATACTTCTGATAAAGCATAAGCATTCATAGGTTCTCCCTGAGTATCATAGATTACTCTTTCTTCTAATGGTACTTCTTCCCATTGTTCAAGACCATTCTTGTCTAAGAGAACTTTAGAATCCTTATCCATCTTCAGTCTTAGTGGAGGATTAACATATCTTACTATGATTCTGTTTACTCCTTCTACATAATCAGTACCTAAATCAGTATCTATTACAAGACACTTATCTGTACCTTGTTCACTCCAAGAGGATGCTGCTGTAGTCTTTCCTGACTTAGGAGCACCAAAGAATAATGCTACAGTTCCTTTAGGAACCTTAGAGTAATCTAATTGTACTCTTGATACCTTAATCATTCTTCTTCCTTTCTGTTATCTTAGGATATGATACTTCCGAATCCTTCTGGTATTGATTAAACAAATCTCCCTGTTCAGTCTCGAACTTCTTAGTATCAAAGACTTTCTTGGTAAACTTAACAATAGATATGTTGAAGTCTTCTGTTGAAGCTCTTTCTGAGTCTCTCATGTAATACAGAACTTTGTTATTAATTTCTTTTATTGTAGACTCACAGTTCTTTACGATAGTACTTAACTCTTTTCTTTTAAGTAATAGAGTATTAAGTCCTTCATCAAGTTTAGGAACATTATTCCACTTCATTTGTTTTAAACTGGATGCTGTGGATTCGCTACCGTCTATGGC
>SABI01000055.1 GCA_009929055.1 Spirochaetia bacterium
GTTACTATTATCGAAGGAGAGAACTTTTCAACAGGGCTTAAAGCTACGAAGAATGATGTTGAATTAGAGGGGATGAGAAGGGCTCACTTGTTAGATGGAGTTGCCCTTGTAAAACTTCTTAGCCACCTCTCAAAGGGGGAAGAAACTTTTACAGAAGTAACTCTAGCTAAAAAATTAGAACACTATAGAGAAGAGAATGAAGAGTATCTTTCTCCCTCCTTCTCCCCTATAGCAGGGTTTGGTCCTCATGGTGCTATGGAACACTATAGTGCTACTAAAGAGAGTTGCTCTGTATTAGAGGGCTCTTCTTTGCTTGTTCTCGACACCGGTGGACAGTATGAAAGTGGTACTACCGATGTCACTCGCACATTAAGTTTTGGTGAAGTAAGTAAACAAATGAAAAAAGATTATACCCTCGTTCTCAAAGGGAACCTTGCCCTCTCTGCAATAAGGTTCCCTAAAGGGACCTGTGGGTATCAACTAGATGTTCTCGCTCGTCAATTCTTATGGCAGAATGGATTACACTATGGCCATGGGACAGGGCATGGAGTAGGGCATCGACTCAATGTCCATGAAGGACCTCATAGTATCTCCCCTAAACCCATTAAAGTCACCCTAGAGCCAGGAATGATTATTAGTAATGAACCAGGACTCTATAGAAAAGGGGAATATGGAATTAGACTTGAAAACCTTGTTGCTGTCTTTGAAGAAGGTGTTACCCCTTTTGCTACCTTCTATACATTTGAAGTTCTTACATTATGCCCTTTTGAGAGGAAACTTATTGACCCATCCCTTATGAGTGATCAAGAAATAGATATGCTCAATGCATATCATGGGTGGGTATTGAGTGAGTTGCAAGGTCACTTAGATGATGAACAGAAAGAGTGGTTAAAGAGGGCGACTTTACCGATAGAGAAATAATAGATATATTTAATCATATTCTTAATGAGAATGATATGAAGGAGTTTATAATGGTTAACCCGTTACAACGGAATAATAAGATACAAAGAAAAGGACCAATTGTATTGGTCATCATGGATGGAGTTGGTTTTGGTAAATATGCACAAGGGGATGCTGTAAAAGAGGCGAAAACAGGAACCCTTACTCAGCTCTATGCTACCACTCCATGGACAAAGCTCAAAGCTCATGGAGTTGCTGTAGGACTTCCTAGTGATGAAGATATGGGAAATAGTGAAGTGGGTCATAATGCTATTGGGTGTGGAAGAGTATTTTCCCAAGGGGCAAAACTTGTCTCTCAGAGCATTGAAAGTGGAGCTATGTTTAGTGGTGAAACATGGACTAATCTTGTAAAAAATGTGAATACTCACGATAGCACTCTCCATTTTATTGGCCTCCTTAGTGATGGCAATGTCCACTCTCACGTTGACAATTTACGTAAAATGGTTGTTAAAGCAAAAGAACATAAGGTGAAGAAGGTAAGAATTCATGCCCTCCTTGACGGTCGTGATGTAGGGGAAGTGAGTGCATTAGACTTCTTTGACCCTTTTGTTGAGTTTTTAAATGAATTAAACGATGCCTCTTTTGATGCAAAGATTGCTAGTGGTGGTGGAAGGATGGTAATTACCATGGATCGCTACAACGCTAACTGGTCAATGGTTGAAAAGGGGTGGCATACCCATGTTCTTGGTGAAGGGAGAGCTTTTCCTTCTGCTCATGAAGCCATTGAAACGCTTCGAAAAGAGACTGGCAAAATTGACCAAGACCTTCCCCCTTTTGTTATTGCAGAAGATGGAAAACCTGTAGGTGAAATAGTCGATAATGACAGTGTCATCCTCTTTAACTTTAGAGGAGACAGAGCTCTTGAAATAACAAAAGCTTTTGAAGCAGAAGAACTTACAGAGTTTGATCGAAAAAGAGTCCCAAAGGTTCAATATGCAGGAATGATGGAATATGATGGGGACCTTCATGTACCAAAACAATATTTAGTCACTCCCCCTACAATAGATAGAACTATGGCAGAATACCTTTGTGCAAGTAATATCAAACAATATTCGATAAGTGAAACACAAAAATTTGGTCACGTTACCTACTTCTTTAACGGAAACAGATCAGGAAAATTTGATGAAAAATTAGAAACATATGTTGAAATTCCATCAGATATTGTCCCTTTTGAAGAGAGACCTTGGATGAAGTGTGCTGAAATTACTGATGAAGTAATAAAAGTTATTGAAAGTGGAGAATATGAGCTTATTAAATTAAATTATCCTAATGGAGACATGGTTGGACATACTGGAATTTATCAAGCAGTATTATGTTCAATGGAAGGGATGGATTTACAGATTGGTCGATTAAAGAAAGCCATTGAAAAAGCTAATGGAGTTCTCCTTCTCACAGCAGACCATGGGAATGCAGATGATATGTATGAGCATGACAAAAAAGGGGAAGTCTCTATTAAAGAAGATGGAAGTCCAAGGGCAAAAACATCTCATTCTCTTAACCCAGTTCCTTTTATTGTCTATGATACTGATTACAAAGGTGAGTATGACCAAAAGCTTAACTCAGGCTTAGGAATATCTTCTATAGCAAGTACAATCATGAACTTTTTAGGATTTGATAGCCCAGAAGATTACGATAAGAGTATTATTAATCTGAAATAAAAGGTATGTATTACAGTTGGTTAAATCTTCTTCTCGATAACCCGAAGAAGACACCAACTGTATAGATACCTACTGAAACTAAAGAAACTATTGATTCTGGAAAAGAGATAAAACCCATAATTCCAATGAGAATCAACATAATTCTAATAGCTTTAAGCATATTGTGTTGTGTTGATTCTCTAGCATAAATTGCCCAATAATTTAATATACTCACTATTGCTATTACACTAAGGGTAGAAATAAACATTAAAGAATCTGTCCATTTCAGACTCTGTTGTGGGAAAGAGGCCACATCGAGTCTCATCATGTTTGTAACATAGAGGGCTAATACCCCCACTAATAAGATATAGCGTCCCATTTTAGAGGAGTTTATCCCTAAAGAGAAAATCCCTGAAACTACTAAAAGGGCAAAAGAAAAATATGCCGCAAATAGGTATAAGCGAACCAGAAATGAAAAACTTATTTCATATAAGTGTAAAATGAGAAGGTAGTTAATAATGTTAGGCATAATGAGAAACGAAAATGAGATAAAGGCAATAGGAAGGATAATTTTCTCTACTTCATTTCTTGAAGTGGGGGGAAGTAATAAGGCGTTAAGAAATCCAACAAATGTAGCCCCTATAAATAGTATTGTGGAGGCTAGATAGGAGGGTGAAATAGTCTCTAACAACCTATTAACAGATGTTTCAATAGGTTGCATCATTGATTTCCTTAATAGTAATGAAACCATTAATAATATTAACAATAGAGAGAAAAGACCAAATGTGCCAATATATAGCCCTTTAATTACCTTGCTTTTCATATATTCCTTACATCATTTGATGATAGGGAGTTTTTTGGTCTTGACTTATTATTCGAGAAGTAAAAGCAGCTCCTAAAATTGCTATGCTAGAATCTATCATAGCAGCAATTCCCTGAATAAATGGGAGGAGGATAATAATGAAAGAGCCAGGAGTTTCCAATACTTTTCCAAAAAGACCACTAAATGTGAGCATCATGATAAACAACACTTCAAAGCGAGGGACAAATGAGCTAAGTAGGGAGATCAAAGAAGAAAATAAAGCAATAAGTATTAATGAAGTGAAAGAGAGTTGAGTTACTCCTGTGTTTTGCAATACAAAAAGGAGTGAAAGTGTTGCTATCATTGCACTTCCTCCTTTACCGAGAAGAGTGTAAAGAGGGAAAGCTGTTCCAGCAACTCTCTTTTTCACATTAGTGTTATGTTCTCCTAATGCTATCATTGAGAGGGTACTTTCAAGGGTGCTCATGAAAAAGAAACTTGTTACAATACTTGCAAAAGAGTTGAATAGAATCTTATAGGGATTTCCTTTTCTAAAACCTGTAACAAGGGCATATAGGAGAGGAAGGATAAGAAATAATGTTACCAATACTACCAACATATAGATTAAAAATAGTGGTAGTGCCTCATATAAAGTTGATATAATATCCATTTGCATTGAAAAATGGGCACTAAGAAATGCGATTGCAATTGCTACTATGTGGGTAATGATCCTACTCAAGCGCATAGCAACTTCTGAAAATGAGTTAGTAACCACATATGCTGGCCTTAAAGCTTCATAGTCAGGTTTTAATGCATAGCCTATAATTGAAGCGACAACGATTACAGGAAGGAGAGACGAAGTACTTTTTGTAAATTGTGTGAAGGCATTATTAGAAAAAAGAAGAGCTTTAATCTCACTAAATGAGACACTTTTCAGGATGGGAACCTGCTGTTGTGCTACAGCTGTAAACTGTGAATATGATTGAGGGATAAGTAAAAAGAGACCCATTGTTGCAAATGAGAGTACTAGTGTTGTTATAAGACTCCAAAACAACGTCGAGAAAAAGAGCATTGAGGTGTCTTTGTGCCGTCTCAGAGAGGCACTTTCCCCAGTAAATAAAATAAATACAATAGGGAATATGAAGAATAATGAGAGATCCTTAATCATTGGTACCATAAAGGTGATGAAGGATGCATATGGTTGCCATCCCCCTAACAACAATGTTGCGGAAAACCCAAAAAGTATAGCTCCTGTGTACATAATCCATGTTTTCATAAAAATACCCTATAGTATAGATTTATATAAGTCAATGAGACTTATTACTTTACTCCTTTAATAAGTCCTTCTATTTTATACTCTGCACTCGCATCACTCAATAGCCAAGACATCGCCATTTTAATCATTCTGTCTCCCGCAACTGGTCCTACATTCATCGTCACCGATAAGGTAATTAGATATATAGCCTCTTGTAAAGACTCTTTTCGATAATAAATAATTCCAGCATGTTCATTGTACCCAATGAGCTCTCTAAATCCTCGATCTTCTAATAAAGCTATCAAACATTTTTTATTATCTGGTGCTTCTAATTCTAACTCCTTCATAATACATGGAGGAAGAGTTGCAAGGAAGATTGATTTATATAAAAGATGTCTTAATCTATAGTCGACATCAATTTCAAAAGAAGAAGCTAAGTGCTGAAACATCCTTTCTAATGCGAGCTTGTCTACTATTGAGAGAGCTTGCTCATAGCTGCTCTTTTGATCAACAAAGATTGTGATAAGCAATGAAGCGTTAATAAGCATGCTTAGTTCTTTCATCAACATCCCACCAGATAAGAAGAAATAGATGTTATTTTCTGGAATAAAACATGCAGTAAAGTTTTGAATGCTTTGAAGCAAGTCTTTGGGTTGCACTTCCTTTATGATAGGAACTATTGATTCTTTTGTTTTATCGGAGAGCTCTTCATAAACAATAGAGAAACGTGCATATGCTTCACCAGCTAATAAAACATACTTTCTCATATCTTTACTTGTAACTTCTTTTTGAGTGACTACATCTTTAATAAAATCTAACATGTTGCTAGAGCAGAAGTTTTCTAACGCTTTGTGTAGTGGTTGCATTCTAATCCACACAAGATCTCTATCAAAAGAGGAAGTTCCTTTACCGTCCAAATATCTGTATAAAGCTTCGTATGAACCGTCCACATCTGTAACTTCATTTACATGGAGGAATACTTTTGTTTCATATCCCTGTAACGAAATTGATAGCCCTTCATCATATAAATGATTTGATTTAGCTATATAGGTAAGATTTTCAGGGAATTGTTGATAAATTATGAAGGTGTTATCTGAGAACGTGAGGCCTAAACTCTGAGCAATTGAATTAGTTCTTATCTCCCTTCCTCCATCACTAGTTCGATGAAGTTTTGGAGCACTTTCATATATTCTTCCCGATGCGAATTCGTAACTATTGTTATAAAGGATGAGAGCTCTGCTTTCTGCAATTCCATTTACATAGGCATATACATCTTCTTTTACACTTCCATAATCTACAACATCGAATATTTCAAAGTATTCTGAACCACTAAAAAGATAACGAAGCCTTAATAGAGGGAATATCCTTCTGTAGTGTTCATTTATGAGATGGTCATTAGGGTATTCATTCCAATAAGCCCTTGAATATTCCATCCCATATTTTTCATGGAACCCTTCAATTTGGCCATGACCATACATAGGTAAGCCAGGCATGGTAGAGAGAAGTGTTGCTACCCCAAAGTATTTATCTCCATCCCCAAATTGGGCGATAGCAGTATCTTCATCAGGGTTATTCATGAAATTCACAAATCTTTTTAATACTTCAGGATCAAATGAGAGGGTGTTTTTAATTGTATCACGATACTCTTTGTTTGCTTGGTTTTTAAGCATATTCATAAAGGCACTATTATAGACTCGGTGCATACCAAGGGTTCGAACAAAATAGCCTTCCATCATCCAAAATGCTTCAGCAAGAAGGAGGGTGTCTGGTACTTCACTAGCAACTCTATCAACAACTTCTCTCCAGAACTCTAAAGGGATTGCTTGGTTAAATTCTTCATCGCTCATCGAATAGCCAGCTCTTCCTGGGATATCTCCCCCAGAGCCTGGTTTTGGATACCACAGTCGTTGAATATGGCGTTTTGCTAAGGTCATAGCGGCATCAAAGCGAATAATATGGAAAGCTCGAGCTACATGTAGGATTTGTTGAATAACAGCTTCTCGAGTATGGGGGTTAAGGAAATCTAATTGGGCAGTATCATTCCATGGCATCGATGTTCCATCGTTTCCATGAAATATATAAGAGGTTTCTTGTGTTTCTTTATTTACTCTTCTATAAGTGACAGCCGCATCAGTTCTATCATAATAATGGTCTTCTATTTTTACCTCTATGCGTGAGTCTGGTGAGAGGTCTTCCCCGTTAAAGGTATAGGAGGGATAAGGAGAATAGGGTGTAGTGATAAAATATTCAGGATGGTGAAGAGCCCAGTCACTATCTAATCCTGTGTGGTTTGGCACCATGTCACTTGCTAAACGAATGTGTCGCCTTTTACATCTTTCATTAAGATTTTGGTAGGCACTCCATCCCCCAATATTCATCCCTATATTATAGCTCTTTAAAGAATAGGCTGAAGCTTCTGCTTCAGGGTTTCCACAAAGGTTTTTTATCTTTTTAGATGCTTCACTTCTCTCCCATATTCCAATAAGCCATAGTCCATTAAATCCTCTGTCTCTTAATAAATCGAGTTCTTTATCTGGGATCTTATCTAAGGTGTTTATTTGGTAACCATATGTTTTTGAGAGCTGATCTAACCATACAAGGGCACTCTTTGCTATCATTACAACATGTGGCATCCAATCTTCATCAACACTAAATGCTTCATATTCATGTTCCATACCATCGTAAGTTGTCGTTTGTGCAGGGCCAGGGCCACCAGAAAATCGAGGGGTATTCTCCTCTTTCACCACATCAATGGCATGTAATAATGCTTTTTTTAAGGCTAAAGGGATGATAGAACCCCAATGGTTAAGAATGTATTGAATTTGATCAACTAAAGAATCAGGGTGAGCTTTTGATGGAGCTGTGAGGAATGAAAACAAATCTTCATCTTCATCTTGTACATGAGGAGTTGTTTTTGTGTATCCTTCCAATATTACAGTAAACGCTTTATGAGAAGGGGGAAAAGATACTCCTTGAGGTGCGATAAAAGGGGTTATCTCTTTTACGAGGGCTGGATTTTCTATGAGGACATGGTGAATAAAAAGGCCTCGTGTACTCTCTTCACTTGTATGTTTATTTTCTTCTTCTGTTTTTTTTATAAGAGTTGGAAACTCTTTTTCATAAAAAGAGAGAACTTTTTTTATAAGATGATGTTTTTCTATTTGATGAGAAAGGGTGGTAAAGAAGTGACTATTCTTTTCTTCTAGGTACTTGGAAACAACTGATTGATACAATAAATGTAGAACTCCACTAGCATGTAAAGATGCTGCTGATACATACTGCTTCGTTAATGCAGCTTTTTGTTTCTCATTGTAGAGATATGCTAAAACTTTAGCTTGCTCATACATAGATTCTAGTTGCTCTTGTGTCTCAAAAAGAGGCTCTTTATATTGAATTTCTTCTCTTGCTTTTAATGCGATCCTAAAATCTCTTGCTTGCATATGTTCCCCCATAATCTGATGTCTCTAATGATAGCATAAATCTTGATTCTATTCTCCTATGATAAACCACCCTACCAATAAATGGTATCCTTTCTCTTTCTTTTTATGGGCTTCATCTGTAAAATCTAAAATAGTAAGCTATTATATCACATTATGAATAAAGAGTGCTTTTATGCATCTCTCTTTCTTCAATGGTCGAAATCTCAAGGGAAAAATATTGTGATAAAGTAAATGAATTCAAGCAACTATATGAGAAATAGAGTTGTTTGAACTACGTTTTTTATAGATAATTACTACATTACAGGAGAAAATCATGAAAGTAATAGCATTCAATGGGAGTCCAAGAAAAGAGGGAAATACTTTTCTCGCAATACAATTCGTTGCCAAAAAACTGGAAGAACAGGGAATAGAAGTGGAAATTGTTCATGTTGGTAATAAAAACATAAGTGGCTGCCTAGCTTGCGGTAAGTGCCGGGAACATAAAGATGAAAAGTGTGTCATTCAAGATGAAGTCAATGATTGGATCAAGAAAATGAAGAGTGCTGATGGAATTATCTTGGGTTCACCAACTCATTTTAGTGGAATAAGTGGAAATATGAAATCTTTTTTAGATAGAGCATTTTATGTCTCTAGTGGAAATGGTAATTTGTTTCGTAATAAAATTGGTGCAGCAGTTGTCGCAGTAAGAAGGTCAGGAGGAGTTGTTGTTTTTAATCAGCTGAACAATTATCTGAGTTACTCTGAGATGGTACTTCCCACCTCAAATTACTGGAACGTTATTCATGGGAGGGCCCCAGGTGAGGCACTAGAAGATAAGGAAGGTGTTCAGATTATGGAGATCCTTGGAAAGAACATGGCCACTTTGTTGAAGCAACTTGAAGTTACGAAAGATATAAGAGATAAAAATCTTGCTGAAAATAAAGTATTTACAAATTTTATAAGGTGAAAATATATAAACAGTAGGTACACTATTATATGTAACATACTTCAATGTTATGGTTAGAAATGATTTACACCTCTTTCTAACCAAACTAGTTATACTATTTATGTCAAATTTATCGATTCACAACGTTTATTGGAGAGCCTTTTAAGAATGCTGCTAGGTTTTTGACTGCAACTTCCATGAGCCGAGCTCTAGCTTCGATTGGAGCCCAAGAGATGTGTGGAGTGATAATACAATTAGGGATACCAAGTAAAGGATTATCTTTCTTAATTGGTTCACTCGAAACAACATCAACAGCAGCACCCGCGACTTTATGAGAAAGAAGGGCTTCTCTTAAATCTTCTTCTACAATAAGAGGGCCACGAGAATTATTGAGTATAATTACCCCATCTTTCATTTTTGCAATATTTTCTTTGTTGATAATCCCTTGTGTTTCTTTAAGTAATGGTGCATGAAGTGAAATAACATCAGAATTAGCAAAAAGAGTATCAAGAGTTGCATAGTGGCATGTTTCATTTTCGAGTTCAGGATTTTGAAAGGCATCATAGGCAAGAATTTTCATTCCTAATGAAGAAGCAATGCGAGCAACGTTTTGGCCAATTTTACCAAAACCAATGATTCCTATTGTTTTTCCATCCAATTCTATAAGAGGGTAGTCCCAATAGCAAAAATCTTTACAATTACTCCATTTCCCTTCTTGAACACTACGGTTATGTTCACCAATATGATGACATACTTCGAGTAATAGGGAAATTGCAAACTGCGCAACAGCAGCTGTTCCGTATGTAGGGATATTTGTTACGATGATATTCTGTTTTTTTGCACTCACAATATCTACTACATTATAACCTGTTGCAAGAATACCAATATATTTCAATGAAGGACTTAAAGTAATAGTCGCCTCATTAAGGGGGGTTTTGTTAGTAATTACTATCTCAGCATCTTTAATTCTGTCTAAAATATCTTTTTCATCCGTTCGATCATACACTGTAAGATTTCCCAGCTTTTCGAATCCTTCCCAAGAAAGATCTCCTGGATTTTCTGTATACCCATCTAATATAACTATGTTCATAGCAGGCTCCTCCTAAAAATTAGCAATAAAATAAAAGAGATGAAAAAGTATCATGGCAAATAGTATGTAATGTATAGCACGTATTAAAAATAGGGGCAAGATTGTCATGAAATTTATTTCATAATTGTTGAAAAAATTATGAAATATGTGTAGGGTTGAATAAGTAATATAAGGAGAAATCATGGATGATTCTATAATTAGCCTCACCAGAATTAAACAACATTATCATTTACTAAGTATTTCTGAAAAAAGGATTGCTGATTTTATCTTAGAAAATTATCGTAGTTTTGGAAATATTACAGCACAAGGTATTGCTGACTCCACTCAAACAAGCCCCGCTACTATTATAAGGTTCTGTAGATCTATTGGATTCAAAGGTTTTGTAGACTTTAAAATTTTCCTGAAAAATGAAGTTATTTCTCCATCTGCGAACTGGTTAAATGTTTCTTCAGAGGAATCTATGGCTATGATTAAACAAAAATCTTTTGCATTTAATCGCCGAAGCATGGATGAAACTTTGTCAATTATTGATGATGAAGCTTTAGAAAAAACTGTTGAGTTAATTGATAAAGCACCTCAAATACTCATTATAGGAGAAGGAGGCTCTGGGTCTTCTTCTCGAGCAGCATATGATGCTTTTTTACAAATTGGGATTCGATGCGATTATATTGAAGATCCCTTCTTTCAAATCTTGGCCATTTCTAATATGGAAAAAAAGGGGATAGTTTTAGGTTTTTCTCACTCTGGTATGTCTAGAAACGTTTTTGAAAGCATCAAATTAGCCCATGAACGGGGCATTACTACAATCGGCTTTGTTGGTATCACAGGTTCTCCATTAACTAAGCATCTTGATATAGTTTTATTTACAGGAGTATCAAATCATACATTCTTTAGTGACACTCTTTCTGCAAGAATTTGCGAACTAAATGTTGTTTCAACCATACATGCTGCATTATCTATTAAGCGTAAAGATGAACTTGGTGATTATCATGAAAAAGTGAGTAAATTACTTAGTATTAAACGTGTGAAGCGGTAAGTATAAAGTTCTCTGACATTCTTTTCCTATCTAATAATCTCACTACTAACGATGATGCTTCCTTTAAAAAGGAAGCATTACTAATATTATTTTGAAAAAAAGATTTCATGGTTTCATGTTCTATATGAAACTAATTGAATTAATAATCTCAAAATTGCCATATTTGTATTATATTTTGGTTTATCTAACATTGTTGTATAAAATATGTTTCATAAAAATATATATAAATATAAAAAATATTTCTTGACAGATGGAATTTCGTCCTTTACAGTAGGATGTAGAGATGAGGTATATTCGATTGTTAATTGGCAAATAAAACAAACGTATACAGGGAGTTTGAAAGTGAATAAGTCTGAAAAAGTTAAAATGCTCAAACAACAAGCAAAAGAACTAAGAAAAACAGCACTCACAATGATTTATACAGCACAGTCTGGGCACCCAGGAGGGTCTTTGTCTGCTGCTGATATCATGTGTGTATTATATTTTAATGAAATGAAAATTGATCCTAAAAATCCAACATGGAAAGATAGAGATCGATTTGTATTATCGAAAGGGCATGTTTGCCCAATTCTCTATTCTTCATTAATCCTGAAAGGATATATGGAGAAGGATGAAATTTATAACTTAAGAAAGTATAAATCAATTCTACAGGGACACCCTGATATGAAAAGCACTCCTGGTGTTGATATTTCTACTGGCTCGCTTGGGCAAGGGCTGTCAGAACGTAATGCTATTACTGAAGGTAAATTTACTGTCAAAATTTTATTTAATACAAAAGTCAAAAAAGATGATCCTAAAGCTGAAAAAGATAAA
>SABI01000360.1 GCA_009929055.1 Spirochaetia bacterium
CATCTTGATTAGAAGATAAGAACATTGTTCCATAGTATAATGGTTATTACACCTGATTTTGGCTCAAGTAATGTAGGTTCAATTCCTGCTGGAACAACTATAAATGCCCTGTTGGTGTAATGGAAGCACAAGACTCTTCTAAAGTTTTAGATAAGGTTCGAGTCCTTAATGGGGTACTTTTAAAGATGGATTTTTTTTTGTTTCATGATTGTTAAATATTGGACTATCTGGTCTGTGAAGATAGGATAGTCAAAATGGTGGGTTAGTATAGTGGTTAGTACACAAGGTTTTCAACCTTGCAGAGAGGGGTTCAAATCCCCTACCCATTACAAAATGGCAGTTGTATGAATAGAGAAGAATCATTAAGAAGATATTACCTAAATCCAAAAATATGTTTAAATTGTGGAGAAATTATAAGAGTAAGAGATGTGGAACATCCAGCAGAAACAAGAAAGAAGAAATTCTGTTCTCAGTCCTGTTCTGCTACTTACAATAATAGAATTTCTCCAAAGAGAGAAAAAGATTTTAACAAGTTCTGTCCTATATGTGGAAGACTTAAAAATGCAAAAGCTAAATTATGCAATACATGTGCAAAAGATAGTAGAAGCATAAAGAATAGAACATTAGGTAGTTATATAGAAGGAAATAAATATCTAACATCTAAAGTAACATCAATTAGAGCTGATGCTAAGAGAACGTTATTGGAAAGTGGAGTAGAGAAGGTTTGTAGTTATTGTCATAATCATGAATTTGATGAAATATTAGAGGTTCATCATGTAAAGGGTATATTACAATTTTCTCCTTCTTCTACTGTGGAAGAGATAAATTCTTTAGATAACTTAGTATGGTTATGTCCTAACCATCATATAATGTTAGAAAAAGGTTTAATTAGTCTATGAAGTGTAATGGTTTTGCATACCTTCCTGTCAAGAAGGTGGATAGGGTTCAATTCCCTCATAGACTGCAAAGTAACTATGCAAGAAGTTACTGTTAAGTAACTTGCAATACTTAACACCCTTGATTCTGAAAAATTTTTGAATGCATTAAGAAAATATAATCAATGTCAATCAAGGTTTAGCGAGTTAGAGAAGTAGAGTTCTCATCTCCTGCATAAGGGGAAGACCATTGGTGCAAATCCAATACTCGCAACTATGGAAGAATAAGCCTAATTGCTAAGGCAGTAGTCTTGAAAACTACTAGTAGTCATTTAAAAGTGATGTGTGAGTTGGAGTCTCACTTCTTCCTCAATGGAGGATTAACCCTAATGGTAAGGGAGCAGTTTGCTAAACTGTCAGTAGTCTTAAAGGATGTATAGGTTCAAATCCTATATCCTCCGCAATATAGAGTAGTTGGGTAATTGGTCAACCCCCTGCATTTGGGATGCAGAAATTGGAAGTTCGAGTCTTCTCTACTCTACAAATGGGTCATGTAGTGTAATTGGCTAACACATCACATTTGCACTGTGAAGTTGGGGTTCAAGTCCCACATGTATCCACTGTTTCATGTTTTCATAATGTTTGTTTTTTTTTTTTACAGGTTTTGGGCACACCTTAAGTGCCCTACACTGCTCCTTAGTTCAGTGGTTTAGAATAGCACTTTTACAAAGTGAAGGTCATTAGTTCGATTCTAATAGGAGCAACATTTAATTGGGAGTATAGCTCGAAGGTCGAGCACTTGACTGTTAATCAATAGGTGAAAGTTCGATTCTTTCTATTCCCGCAGATTTAAAGAGTAAAAATCATGAAAGAAATTAGAAGTAAAATGGTTGTTGAGGATAAAACTAAGGTGAAGGCAGTTCACTTTAAATATCCTGAAATGATGAATGAAAATGCTCAGGAAGAGATTAAGAATGATTATAATGAATTATTATCTCTTGAAGAGAAACTCTATAGTGCAAGAGAGATTGTTAGAGAGTGTGAAAAGAAACTTGCAGAAAAGAAAAAGAAGTTTGAAGAAAAGACTTTGTTATGTACATTAGAGTTTGAAACAAGGGAGAAAGAAGTAGTAAATTATGAATCTCAGGTTCTATTCAAAGGTATGGGTAATGATACCTTAGGTCATTATAGTACATAATATGTATCCTTAGTTTAATGGCAGAATGTTGCTCTCCAAAAGCAAAGGTAGTAGTTCGATTCTATTAGGATATGCTTAAATTGGTACATCTTCTAAAGGTTAGGAAACATCCCTGATAAGGATGCAATCACAGTTCAATTCTGTGTGTACCAACATCCAGTTAAGGCTCTGGGGTCTCGTATCGAAAGCCTGCATTCTGATATACTTCAACAGGTAGAAGGCT
>SABI01000056.1 GCA_009929055.1 Spirochaetia bacterium
GACTACTTGTATCTATGATGGCAAAATAGAAAAGAGAGGATCCAAATAGAGCAAAGGCGATTGGGATACTTGAGAAGTAGAGGATAAAGACCATTATTACTGGTAAGTAGGCTAACATCGATTATTTCCTCCCTTCTTTAATATCGTGAATAAGAAAGCGAATTGAGTAGATACTCATAATCGCAAAGCTAAAGAGTATTGAAGAGCTTATAAAAGCTGAAGAGATACCTAATACCGGGGTAGGTTTTTTATATGATAGTGAGAGGTATATAATTGCAATATAGGTAATATATCCATTAATAAAGAGCAATATAGCATCTACTATAATATTTACAATGTATTTTGTGGTAGGGGAAAAATAGTTAATAATCATATCTACACCTACATGGATTTTTCTTTTATACCCAGCTGCAGAGCCAAGGAATACCGCCCAAACAAAGCATCCTGTAGCAACTTCTTCTGACCAATATATTCCTGTTTTGAAAAAATAGCGTAATACCACATTCATCATTACTAACACTGTAGTGATGATGATAAATGAGCTTGCGAATATTTCTTCAAAATTAGAGAAAAACTTTTTTACAACACTACCCATGAACACCTCTCCTATACACATATACAATACAGGCCGAAAGATGGTTGGTGCAATATAAATACACCTCTTTCGACCTGTTCTAGAAAAAAATACTAATTCATTTTTGCTAATTCAGCTTGTAATTTTGCTAAAATACCAGGGGTAACACCTTTCATGTTTTCATATACTGGAGCAACTGTTTTAACGAATGCTGGATAGTCAACTTCATTAAATTGGTTTCCCTTAGCTTCTAACATACTTTGTGTTTTTGCATAGTTGTTCGAGATTTCACTAATCATTTGGGCGGCACCTTTAGTGAATTCTTCTTGGATGATTGTTTGGTAGTTAGCAGGAATTTCATTCCATAGGTCTGCGTTGATATAAATACCACAGGTACCTAAGAAGTGTCTGGTAAGAGCCATATTTTTAGCTACTTCAGCACTTCCATTAGATCCATACGCATCCATTGTCCCTTCTAATCCATCAACTACACCCTGACTTACTGCACTAAGAGTCTCTCCAAATGGAAGAGGAGTAGCATTTGCACCCATAGCATTGATTGTGTCGATAAATAGTTGGCTACCTGGTGTTCTAATTTTCATTCCATTAAGGTCACTTGGTGTTGTGATAACTTTGTTTGTTTTAAAGTTTCTGAATCCGAAGATATAATCGAGTGCTAATACTTTGATTCTGTGTTTGTCTTCGAGTTCTTTAAGCATCCCTTTCACTAAGTCAGTTTGAATCATATATTCATATTCATCAAATGATTTGTAAAGCATTGGTCCAACAAGTGCATTAAAGTCTGCAACGTAGTCTCCTAAGTAAGAAGGGTCTTCTACGCTAATAAATTTAGCTCCTCGAGCAACTTGTTCAACACCATCTTTATAGGTAGCAAGTTGTCCTTGAGGATATTGTTGAATTTCAATTGCTCCGTTTGTTCGCTTGGCAACATTATCAACAACTAAGGTCAGAGATTTCGTAAGTTGCTCATTTGGAGCAAATACGTGAGACATCTTTAATACGAGAGAGTAATCTTCGTCACTTACCTTTTCTTGAGCCCCTTGTGCTCCAACGACAGAGAGTACAAGCACACTAATGATGAGAACTAACAACAGTTTTTTCATCTTTTCCTCCGTTTTTTTTGATGGCGCAGAGTATAAGTAAAATTAATCAATATTAAGCAATATCTATTTACTCTTTTATCTGCCTGTCTATGAATCATAGTGTAAAATGGAAGTGGTAATTTGTCAAATTGAATTTTATTATTAAATATTTCTTGATTAATGTAATAAAAAAAGCTTGCTAAATCTGCTTAATAATGGTTAAAATATAAATGAGATGTCGTAGTAGAGATACAAAGACTCTTAGGAGGGAACTATGGGGAAGAAAAAAATAACCTTAAAAGATATTGCAAAAGAGGTTGGTGTTTCTGCGGCAAGTGTTTCAATGGTGTTAAGTGGGAAAAATCTTAATCGCTTCACTACGAGTACTATCGAATCCATATACGAGACTACTAAACGGTTTGGGTATGTACAACCAAGTAAGAGTAGAGGAAATCCCCTTATTCTCATCGTATGCCCTTCGGTAATTAATCCCTATTATGCGACTATTATACAGGGAATGGAAAGTGAGGCTTTAGATCAGCACCTCGATACTCTTATTATCACAACATATTGGGATGTTGAGAAAGAGAAAAAAGTTGCGCAGTATGCTTCGATGCCTCGAGTGAGTGGAGTAATCTTCGCTATGATTCCACAACAGCCCCACCTTATTGCTCCCCTTCATAAAAAGCTTCCAATAGTTGCAGTAGGTGACAAACAAAACAATCTTGGAATCGATACTGTTGATGTGAATAACTTTGAGGCTGGGTATATGGTAGGTAAGCATTTGATGGAGTTAGGGCACCACCATGTCGCTTATGTTTCAACGAGTTTAAACCGTGAACATAGTGCAAGGGTAAGACGGCTTGAAGGGTTGAAAAAAGCATATCATGAATCGTTTCCTAAAGAGGATGTGTCAATATTTTCATCTGATGTTACAAGTTTGCAGGAATTAAGGATACTAAATATTGAGCATATCACAGGGTATAAACTTACTCAAAAGATTTTAAAAGAACATCCTGAAATTACTGCAATTGTTGCTATTAATGATATGGTTGCCTATGGTGTTATTCATGCGATACAAGAGGCTAATCTTCCCATTCCATCTCATATAAGTGTTTCTGGTTTTGATAATATCTACCCTTCACAATACAATAGCATCCCCCTTACTACAGTAGAGCATTCTATTCTCCAACGGGGGAAAAGTGCTGTCCGTCTCATGGCGAACAAGATAAGAAAAATTGCTGTAGATGAGGCCGATAGTGGTGCTGTAACACGAGTTGAATATATGAGTAGGTTGATTATGAGAGATTCTACTGGAAAAGTGAGAAGTGAGGAGTAGAGATAGCATTCAATAAATCAATATATGTGTATTTCAATATCCTTTTTCCTATAGCTCTTTAAAAAGAATGGAGTTCTTATTCAAAAATAGAGGTGGAAAAAGAGATTCTCCTCCTCTATACTGAGTTTGAAATGAATGAGAAGAGTTTTCGCCTCTACCTATTACAGGTGAGAGGATTAAAAGAATCGAGTGTGAAACATTACTTTGACGCTATAAGAAAAATTGAAACATTTTTCCCCTCCTTTGATATGTATAACATCACATCTCTTTATGAAATTGACTCTTTTTATGATTTGGAATTATTAAAAACACGATTAAAGAATAATCCTGATTTTGTTGCCCTCGATGAGAGGGGTAACCGGATGTATTCGGCTGGGTTGAATAGGTTTATAGAATTTGCTACTTCAATAGGGTTTTCTTCATATGAAAATGTCCTTTCCCTCATAGATACCCCTAGGGAGATCCCTAGAAGTATGATTGCATCTAGCTCTATGCTCCCCCGTCGAGACCGAATCATTATTAATCAAGTGATATCTAATAGTCATTATCGATGTGAAATTGAACATACTCACTCAACATTTATCTCTAAGGCAACACATAATCAATACATGGAGGGGCACCATATCATACCTCTGAAAGTACAAGATGCAGTTTCTACATCTTTGGATGTCTATGCAAATATTATTTCACTTTGCCCTGTTTGCCATAGGTTTTTACATTATGGGCTGAAAGAAGAAAAAAAGGGTGTGTTAGAGAATATTTACAGACAAAGAGGTGAGAGGCTACACAACTCTGGGATTATGCTAGAGAAGGGCGAGTTCTTTGACTTAATAGAATATGGAGAAGAAAGAAGAGCTCTTGTTAAATAGGCAGTTCTTCAAGTGCTATTTCAACAATCCACTTCTCTTTTGGTCCCCTATAGCGATACTCCTCATGCACCGGAGCCCCCCAAGAATCATCTCCCCCAACGCCACTTTGTCCTTCAAGAATTCGAACATGAAGGGATGTTGTCGTTGGTAAATCATCTCGATATGTTGCATTCTCTAGTTCATGAGAGCTGTATGGAATTACTGAACATTCAAAAGGACGGTTAGCCCTAATATTCATTTGCTTCCCCTCGTTATCACTGAGAGAGAGCTCTCTTACATCAATTCTGTTACCATATTCTTGTGGATGGAGATATGATCTTTGATCCTTGTAGGGGTCAAAAGAGACTCTCCTTAACACATTTCCTCCTCTTCTGTCTTGGTAACTCTCCTTCATCTCATTTCCATAATAAGAGATGTTCTTAAATGATTTAGTGACACTAAAAGAGAGGCCAAAGCAGGGGATAAAAGAATCAAATGGGGGCGGATCAATAGTGATAATAGCTTTATTCTCAATGAAGCAGTAGGAAAGTGGAATGCTATAGGGGCCACACTGAATTGTTGTATAGATGATATTCTCTTCTATTTTGAACTGAGTTGCTACTTGGTATAGTGAAGCTAATTTACATGATGAGTAAGATAGGATTGGATTCACTCCAAGGTCATTATCTGTTGGAGCCCTCCAGAATTCTAACTTTATGGGACTTGTTAAGATGTTTATCATCTTATGTTGTATTGCGACTATATGCCCTAGGTGATGATGGACAAGGAAAGAGTAATCCTTATTGCGATACCCTGTGTGCATATCACCTTTGATAAGAGGTGCTGGAGCTATAGTAGAGGTGTTTTTTTTGATACATTTTACTACTTTTCCAGTCGTTACTATTATGTGACCTTTTAAAGCCCAAGAAGTATCGTGTTTTAACAAGACACTTACAACAAGGGTGTATTCCCCAATTTGAGAGGTCTCTAGTGGAGGAAGGGGAATCTTTTTTGTCTCCAATGGAGAAATATCGAGTAGTAGAGTTCCTGTTTCTATAGCGTGCCCATCAATTGCATATTCAAAGGTGAAATCATATTGATCTGATGAAGTAAAAAGGTTCTTATTGTTAATAATAATTTCATTATTTCTTATCGTAATATCTACTGGACGATATGAGTATTTCACTTGTTCTAACTTAGCTGAGGGGTTTCTTCGTCCATCAACTATCCCATTAATACAAAAGTATCCATCTGTAGGATAACTAAAGCCAAGACCTGCTCTTTCTTCTCCTTCGATAATGAGCGACTGGTCTACAAAATCCCAAATAAATCCACCACAGTAAGCCTCACCGACATCCTCTAATTCTACATATTCGTTAAGATTTCCTACACTATTTCCCATTGCATGGGCATACTCACAGAGTAACAAAGGTTTGTCACCGTAAGCTAAATACTCTTTTAATTCTTCAACTTTAGCATACATTCTACTTTCAATATCGCTTGAGTTGTTGTAGCGCCTATCATAATAGATTCCTTCGTAATGAACTAACTTGTTATCATTGAGGGATCTAAAATAGGTGGCTACTTCATTAATAACAGAGCCTCCAAAGCTCTCATTTCCACATGAATAAAAAATAATGGAAGGGTAGTTTTTATCCCTCATTGTCATAGATCTTGCTCTGTCTAGAACTGCTTCTTTCCACTCTTGTTTATCATCAGGTACGGTGTACCATTTTCTCTCTCCTTTACCTGCAATCATCCACGTTCCATGAGTTTCAAGATTGATCTCATCCATCATGTAGATGCCTAAGGTGTCGCAAAGTTCATATACATAGGGATGATTGGGGTAGTGAGAGGTTCTTAGAGCATTGATGTTGTTTTGTTTCATCAACAAAATATCTTTTTTGATGAGCTCTTTATCGATTACTCTTGCCTTAAACGGATCAAACTCATGTCTGTTTACCCCTCTAAGGATGAGTCTCTTCCCATTAAGCAAGACTGTTCTTCCTTTAATCTCTATCTTTCTAAAACCAAAATGACCACTAACAGAATCTATTATTGTTCCATTATCTCTTATCTCTAATGTGTAATAATATAAATTTGGCTCTTCTGCACTCCAAAGGAGAGGATGAAAGATTGTAAAGTGATTGGTTGAATATTCTTTCTCATTGATGGATAGGTGGGTAGTATAGCTAATATCACATGAAGTGGTAATTTCAATATCTACCTCTCCTACAGAAAAATCATCAACTAGAGTAGGCCTGATAAACACATCAGTAATTCTTTTCTTTTCACACTCTAATAAAGTTACGCTTCTAAAGATACCAGGGAGGCGCCAAAAGTCTTGATCTTCTAACCAACTGCCTGTGCTATAGCGAAGGTTCATTACAGAAATGAGGTTTTTCCCTTCCACTAGATATGGAGTGATTAAAAACTCTCCAGGAGAGAAACTATCTTCTTTATACCCAACATATGCTCCATTCACATAGAGGTACATAGCTGAATCTACCCCATCAAAGCGGATGATAATGTCTTGTTGTAACTGCTGCAGAGAAATATCTATAATCTTTGCATAGCATCCAGTAGGGTTATCTTCTGGAATCTGTGGTGGTCTAATTTGACTTAACCCATCCCATGGATACATAGTATTTGTATATTGAGGAGAGCCGTATCCTTGCAGGGAAAAGTGGGATGGAACAGGTATTGTTTCCATCTGCTCTACTTGTTCTATTTCTAGAAATTGACTAGTTGCTTCTTTTGGGTGAGAAGCATAAGAGAAATACCAAGAGCCATTGAGTGAAGTCTCTTTTACCCCTTTATGGGCACTAAATAATGAGTGCCCAGGCAATCGATTCTCTTCGAATATTGTTGGGTCAGTTGACTGTGTATAATTCATTTCATTGTATCCTTACTGTTTAACGGAACCTACCATCCCTTGTACAAATTGTTTTTGGAATGCAAAGAATACCACAATGACAGGAAGGGTTGCCAGAGCAATACCTGTCATAATTACTCCAAAATCGGGGGTGTAGGAAGAAGAGAGAGATGAGATAAGGAGCGTAGAAGTTCGTTTGTCATTTGATTGCAATACTATCAAAGGCCAAAGATAGGCATTCCAACTCGTCATGAAGGAATAAATAGCACCAGCTGCAAAGGTACTTCTCATGCTTGGAAAAAAGATTGTAAAGAAGATACGTAGTTCACCAGCTCCATCAACTCGGGCAGCTTGCAATATTTCAGTTTGGTAATTTACAAAACTTTGACGGAAAAAGAAGATCATAAAGACGCTAATACTCGCTACAAGAATGATTGCCAAGTGAGAATTTAGAAGTCGAAATATGACAATAATCTGAAAGAGTGGAATCATCAATGAAGCAAAGGGGATCATCATCGTGAGCATAAAGAATGAATAGGTGTTCTCTCTTGCTTTAGATTTATACATTTGAAATCCATATGCTGCCATACTTGTTACAAGGAGTGATAAGAATACAGTTAAGACAGCTATCTTCGCTGAATTAAAGAGGGCTCCGCCCATATTCGAGGACCCAAAAAGTTTCGTCAAATTAGGAATAAGTTGATCCCCAAAGGTGAGCTTTCCTGTTTGAATATCGACAGCACTATTAGTTGAACCAATTACAATCCAAAAGAATTCGAATATTGAGAAGAATGCTGATACTGATAAGAATAGGTATAGGAAAAATGAAGATACTCTACTTTTTGTTTTCATCTCAGCACCCCTTTAGCAATTTTTCTGGTTTCTTTTTCAAATTTTTTTCTTAATACCTCATCTTTATCACGGCTTACACTAAATTGCACTAACGTAAGGAGGGCTATGATGATAAGAATTGCGTAACTTACCGTTGCCGCATATCCAAAGTTAGGGGTGTATTTGAAACAAATATTATAGATATAGACACTTAATGTAAGAAAGACGTTATCGGGACCTATCATACTTGCTGTAGTTCCTCCTTGAGAGAGGTTCATTGGTTCATCAAACAGCTGTAGTGTTCCAATAGTAGACATTACGGTGGTAAATAAGATAATTGGTTTTAATAAAGGGATTGTGATAGTAAAAAAGCTACTAATTTTAGAAGCACCATCAATACTAGCAGCTTCATATAAATCTTCTGGAATGTTTTGCATAGCTGAAAGATAGAAGATCATATTATATCCAGTCCATCTCCAAATCATTGCTAAGATAAGGACAAAGGTAGCAAGGTTTGGCTCATTCATCCACTGAAGGGGTTTATCGATGATTGAGAGGGTAATAAGGGTGTTATTGATTAATCCATCATAACTAAAAAGCATTTTAAATAGGATAGAATAGGCAATAAGTGAAGTGACGGATGGGAGAAAGAGGGCAGTTCTAAAGAAGCCTCTGAAACGAATTTTTTTATTATTCAATATAGCTGCAAAACTTATCGCAAGAACGAGCATAATTGGAACTTGGATTAAAAGGAGCTTGAATGTATTTTTTAGGGCAAGAAAAAACATAGGATCATTAAACATCCTAATATAATTCTTTATTCCTACAAACTGAGTCACTATTCCCTTTGTTGAAGTAAATGAGAGGTAGAGGGAGTAGAAGATTGGGTAGACTATAAAGAAAAGGAGGAGGATGGAAGAGGGTAGGATAAAAAACCATCCTATTTTGTTTAGTTGTTTTTCATGAGCCATGCATGTATCTCCTTTAAAAAAAGCAGGAGGAGATCCTCCTGCTTTAAGGTTTACTATAGAATTATTGAATCGTGTTCTTTAATTGTTTTTCAGCTGATTCTAAAGCCTGGTCTATAGTGGTTTTTCCAGTATAATAATCTTCCATTACCCCCATTACTGCTGCGTCTGCTTCATAGGTGTATTGTCCCACATTTACTTTAGGAACCTGAGCAGCCCATTTGCTTAAATCTGTAAAGATAGCTCTGTTACCAAAGAAGGCATCTTTTGTTGCAAAAGCGTCTCCTGCAAATGCTGGAGTGTAAGAGCCAATTGCACCATTGTTTATAAGAATAGTTTGATAGAATTCTTTATCGCTACCATAAATTTCTTTCATAAATTCGATAGCTGCATCACGAGAAGCCCCATTTTGAAGGACGAACCATGAAGAACCACCTAAGTTAGAAGCGTTTACTGATGCAGCAGTGCTAAGTCGTGGTGTAGGAGCTACTGCCCATTTGCCACTTTGATCAGTACCAGCTTTGATTGACCCAATAATCCATACACCAGTTGTAACAGAAGCAACATTTCCTGAATTAAAGGCACCGACCCATTCGCTCCACCCGTTAGTTGGTAAGGCAAGGTCTTCAACTACAAAACGTTTGTAAATTTGCATTGCTTCTTTAAGAGCTGCATTATTGACAAGGGCAGGATTACCTTTATCATCAAAATACCAACTTCCAGCACTTTGAAGCATTACTCTAAATAATCCACCATCACTTTTTGAGTTTGCGAGGAAATATTGGCCAGTTTTTGCTTTGTATTCTTTAGCAATGTCAGCAAAACGTGCCCATGTGATATTCTCTAAATCCTTAGGAGCAAATCCAGCTTTTGCAAGGAGGTCTGTTCTATAGAAGAATCCAGAAACACCAGAATCAAATGGAACTCCATAGTATTTACCATCTAATTTCATGACATCAGCTTTGTATCCTACAAAGTCTTTGTAATTGAAAGAACTTGTCAGATCAGCAAATTGACCAGGGTAACTAGTAAGATACTTTTGTACGTTATAATCTTCAATAAGTACGATATCAGGAAGCCCTTGAGTGGTTCTTGAAGCTAAGTTGGTGTGAAGTTTTTGTTCTACATCAGCTTTAGCAAGTTCTACTACTTCAAAAGTTGCATCTGGATGGGTTTTTTGATAACGACTAATAGCCTCATTCATTATTGAAATGTTGAAGTTAGGATCCCATGCCCAAATAGTAATTGGACCAGATTTTTTTACTTCAGCATTACCGCTAGCAAATAGTGGTGTGACTAATGCTAAAAGTACTAAAAGAATTATAAGACTCTTTTTCATATGTTGTTTCTCCTTATTGTGTAGCAGGTCATCCTGCTTGATATGTTCAGCATAAATCTGGTTACTCTATAAGTCAACAATAATTTTACTAAATTTTACTAATGATTTTACTAAAACAAAACAAGGGGTAAACATTAAAATATTAACAAATTATGGGGATATTTTTATATTTTAGTAAAATAAAGTTTTATTAATCTTATAAAAGTGATAGTATATTAAGTAAATATTTACTAACTAATAAAGAAGGAACCAGTGTGGCCACTATAAAAGATATTGCAAAAAGGGCAGATGTCTCCATTACAACCGTATCGAGGATTCTTAATCATGATGACTCGTTAAGTGTTTCTGATGAGACGAAGCTTCGGGTTCTTGTTGCTGCAGAGGAGTTAGAGTATGTCACTCTCCAGCAAAGGAAACAAAAAAGAAAAGTGGGAAAGAGACTCACCTTTGCAATTGTTGAATGGTACAATTACTCAGCCCTGATAGAAGATCCATATTACCTCTATTTGATGACAACAGTAGAAAAGCAACTCGCTAAAGAGAATATCGACACTTTTAAGTTTATAAACATTGATGAGCAATTCATCCCTTCAGTAGATACTCCAATAGATGCAATTATTGCAATTGGAAGGTTTACCCTCACTCAAATAGATAAAATTTCCCAATTTTCTAAATATATTGTGTTTCTTGATTCATGCCCAGATGCAACACGGTTTGACTCAATTCTTATTAATACTGAACTCGGAACAAAATTAGCCCTTGAACATCTATATGAATTGCATCACCGAAGAATTGCCTATATTGGTGGGAAAGTTATTGGCGATACTGGGGGACAAGGACGAGATATGAGAAAGTCAACCTATATTGAGTTTACTAGGGAAAAAGGAATCTTTGATCCCACTCTCATCTATGAAGGGGAACGTTTAAGTTACAATGAAGGATTTACCCTTGCCTCACAGCTTCTTGCTGCTGCAAAAACTCCTACTGCGATATACTGCGCGAATGATGCAACAGCGACTGGGGTTCTTGCCCGTCTTGCTCAAGAGAAGATAAATGTCCCAGAAGATATAAGTGTTGTTGGTTTTAATGATCAAAGTTCTGCTAAATATCTCTCGCCACCCTTAACAACAGTCCATGTTCCAATGTCCTTCATTGCACAAAATGCAGTCGATATCTTAAAAAACAGAGTAAATGGAACCTACACCCTTCCAAGAAAACTCTACATACCCACCTATTTGAAAGTGAGAGAAAGTACTAAAGAGATAAGGGAATAGAACAGATCATCTTTTTTATATCATGAAGATTAATTCTTATCTCTATGCGTCGCTTCCATTGTAGTCTCGATTGCAGTTATAGAGTTCTCTAGGTTGCTAGAGACCATCATTGAATAAAGAATATCTATTACAGCGAGTTGGTTAATTCTACTAGTTGCAGCCCCTTGACGATAAATCTTTTCAGTTGTGGGGACGAGGAGGGCAATTGTAGCTCTGTTTTTCACCCTATTATTGCTATCCATTGTGAGAGAAATTACTGGTATTGACCTAATATTTGCTATCTCAACAACTTCAACCATGTTTCTATTTTCTCCCGAGTATGAAATGACAAATGCTACTTGGTCTTTTTTCATAGTTGAAGCTCTTGTTAATTGCAAGTCTGAATCTGATGTGTAGTAGACTAATAATCCAAGACGAGTCAGTTTTTGCATAAAATCGTATGCTACTACTCCAGAAGCTCCTACTCCAAAAAGGACAATGGAAGAAGAAGAGGTTAACAAGGCAACAGCTTTTTCTATACTCAGCGGGTCTAGTGTAGAATCGAGGGAAGAGAGAGATCTTTGAGTCCTGTCGATTACGCCATGAATCACTTTAGAGGGGTCTGCCTCAGACTCTAAATCTAAATCTGGAATATATCTTTCATCAGAGTCCCTAAAGACATCTCTCGCAAGGCGAAGTTTAAAGTCACTATAGTTCTCAAACCCAGTTCTTTTACAAAATCTAATCACAGCAGCTTGA
>SABI01000361.1 GCA_009929055.1 Spirochaetia bacterium
GAAACAGCATCATGAATCTAAAACTGCTTCTTGGATAGATCAACGGAAGCACTAAGAGCACAAGCAATGCTAGCAGTGCTATAAAGAGTGTGGGATAATGATGTGTTGAACTCATTGTGGATCCTTTGACGCTTCAGAGCTCTTTTTTTTAGAACGGTAAGCATGAAATTTCTCTCTAAGGTAATCCAACAGTTTTTCAATCAATTTAAAAAACACATTGATACTAACAAGGATCAATGTGAGGATCAGTACATCACTAAGACTCCACTCTAAGGTTTGAAGGGTGGAGAGTGTAGAAGATGCATTGGCATCTTCTTGTAGAATCGTTTGATTCGTGGAGAGATTTTTAGAGAGTATTGCTTCTTGGTTGTTCTCTTTTAACAGTAGATAACTTGCTGACATGGCTATTACTCCTTTTTTTAGGCATAGCTTTATTAGGGCACACTTTTTCCTCTTAATTAAAAAGAGGCACAGAATTTAAAAAAGATTGGTGTGGATTTAGGAAATAGACTTAGCTAAACGTAGCATTCCAAAAAAGGATACACATGCGTTTAGGATACATCTTAGGAGTACTATTCATTCAAGCACTCCTTGTTTATCTTATAATAGGGTGTAACACATGATTTAAGACGATGATGTGTGTTTAAAAAATCAAACAGACATCTCTCACAGGGAATAGAATCAATTAGCTCAATGGCGTGCATCTGTGTACCAAAGGTTCTCATGATCAGATCCAATTACTAACAGCATTGATAAACTCTAAACCTATGACACTTAAGGTAAAGAAGTGTTCACGATAGAGTAAGTTCCGTTCTAGATTTTTATGTCGCATGGTCGTTCTCCTTATTATTTTTGAGTAACACCATTATAGAAAAATCTAAAAAGAAAATCAACAAAAAGAATATTTTAAAACATATCTATATATAATTATATATACTTTAAACAATACACAAACAAAGGAAAAAGTCAAGTGGAAAAGATCTATCAACGAGAGAAACTCAATACGTTATTTAAACATGCAGGACTTACAAAAAAAGAGTTTGCAACACTGTTGAGTATTAATTATCAAAGTGTCAATGCATGGGAGTCTACACAACCCGCTCCGTATTGGGCTTGGAGTTGGTTAGAGAATTATGCGAAGGCTAGGATGTTTGATAGGATGTTGGAACTTGGGAGGGGGTTGGAGGAGGTAAAGAATGATATCGAAGTCTAGCTTTACGCTACAATTTTACAGCCTGATTCACCGTTAGAAAAGTGGAAACATGTTTGTGAAACGGCTGGAAACTTCGAGTGAAATTTACATACAAATTCAATTCTTAACGTTTACAAAAACATATACCCTAAAGACTTATAAACACTCATTCTCTTACGGTACATTTTTGAAAAGATTTTATCTGAATCGTTGATATCAATAACAACCAAGTCGCGCGTATGGTCTCTTCCAATTCGACCTAGAATCTGAATGAGTCTAGAAGGGTGAGAAATTGGAGTCGCTAAAATAAGCGTATCTATATTTTTAAGATCCATCCCCTCTCCTAACAAACTAGTCGTTCCTAGTGTCACATTAAACAACGCGCCAGTGGTTCGAAGCCTTGCAATCACCAAGGCACGCTCTTTAGAATTCATCCCACCATGTACGATTTCATGATCAATCGTGTTTACATGTAATGCAGAAGAAAGATGCGTAATATGTTCAATTCGATCACTGAGTAACAGAATTTTACGATGAATATTCTGCTTGATAGCATTGAGTAAAAGGTCATTGCGAGTTTGATTTGCAATTAACTCAGAAATCATTGCAGGGTACTCGTCTTCTTTACTTTCAAAAGTACTTCTAAGTTCGATAACTTTTTTAATGCGCCCATCGTGTTTAACGTGTTTATATAAGACATCACCCAGAGCATAATTAACAAAGGGTGTTTTACTATCGGTTCGCTGCAAGGTCGCACTAAAACCATAGGCTCTTATTCCATTGAACGATTTAATGGCTTGGTAAGCACTGTAAGAAGCCGCATGATGGCACTCATCGACTAAGAGTAGACCGTATTTATCCCTGATAAAACTATCACCTTCGATTTCAATCGCATTGGCTAACGATTGCACGGTTGCAATATCAATTGTTTCAAGAAGTTTTTTTCGGCTACCATGAAAAGTGCCAATCTGTTTTTTAGAGAGTCCTGTCCATTTTGTGATTTCATCAATCCATTGCTTGAGAAGCTCCATTTTATTGACAAGGATGAGTGTTTTAAGTCCTAGTTGGCTCATCAACGCTATGGCTATAAGCGTTT
>SABI01000362.1 GCA_009929055.1 Spirochaetia bacterium
ACTAAGCTTGCAAATATAGCTGCATCCTCTATGGTATCTGGTTCAGGAGTTGTTAAATTAGCAGTCCCTTCCTCACTAACTAATGCTGTTTCACCGCTACTTCTTGAAAGTACTCTTTTCCCTCTTGATGATACAGATGGACAAATTAAATATAATAAAGAGCAAATTGATGAACTTTTAACTAACATAAAAGTTTTGGCTTTTGGCATAGGGATAGGCTCATCAGCTGAAGTTGATAAGATGCTGTCATATATATTATCTTCATATAGTAAAACTTTACTAATCGATGCAGATGGCCTCAATTCACTATCAAAGATTGGCCTTGATATTCTAAGAACAACAAAAGCAAAGGTTATTTTAACGCCACATACCAAAGAGATGTCTAGATTATCTGGATATTCAGTAGAAGAAATATTACAAAGCCCTATTAACATAACTAAGGAACTTGCTCTAAAAACCAACTCAATAATCCTACTTAAAGGGCCAACTACCATAATTACTGATGGGAGTACTGTTTATCTAAGTAGCACAGGATGCGCTGGGATGGCAAAGGCTGGTAGTGGTGACGTACTATCTGGAGTTATTGCAGCAATATGTAGCTATAACGAAGATAATTTACTTTTAGCAACCGCCGTATCGGCGTTTATAACTGGTTACGCTGGGGAAATTGCCGAGATTAAATCGTCCTCTATATCTATGCTTGCAAGCGACACCGTAGCAAATATTAAAGACGCAATCAGTATACTAGTAAATAACGGAGGCAAGACAAGTACCTGAATATCATAGTTATTACAACTATTTGGCTTAAAAATTTCACTTCAATATAAAAGGCTTTAAAAAACCTCCCAAGCATTTTTTACTCGGGAGGTTATATTTTATATAGTTTTTAAATTTCTTGCTATTCTTCTTCTATTACTTCACTAAACTCGGCACTTTCGTCATGTGGAGTTAGAGCAACTGCTGCTACTTTCCCTTCATCTCTTAAACGCATAAGCCTAACACCCTTTGTACTTCTTCCAATTTTGCTAATTTCTGCCGCACGAATTCTTATCATAATTCCTGCATCGGAAATAATAATAATGTCGTTTTCTTCACTAACTTGCTTTAGAGCGATAAGCTTACCAGTTTGTTCATTAAAGTTTCCGGCCTTAATTCCTTTACCGGCTCTTCCTTGTAGTCTATAGTCTTCAGGATCTGAGCGTTTACCATACCCTTTTTCGCTAACTGTAATTAATTCAAATCCCTCTTTTAATATAGCCATGTCAACAATCTTATCGCATTTTTCGATTTTCATACTCTTAACGCCCATAGCGGTTCTACCAACTGAACGGATATTTTCTTCGTTAAATCTAATGCACTTTCCTGCAGATGAGGCTATCATAATCTCATCTTTTCCACTTGTTGCATCAACTGCGATTAGTTCATCGTCTTCTTGTAAGGTTATTGCGATTTTCCCATTTGCATTAATTCTTACAAATTCCTCAACCGATGTCTTTTTGATAATACCATTTTGGGTTGCCATTATTAGATGTGAATAATCTTCCTTATTTTGTGGTACTGGAAGAATGGCTGTTACCTTCTCTCCCTCAAACAATGGGAGTAAATTAATGCTCGCTTTGCCTTTAGAGTTTTTAGGAGCTTCAGGAATTTCATACCCCTTAAGACGATACACTTTGCCTTTATTTGTAAAGAATAATATGTCATCATGGGTTGAGCAAATAGTGACAGTAGTTATGAAATCTTCTTCCTTTGCTTTATGAGCTGTTACGCCAACTCCACCCCTTCCTTGTGCTCTGTATTCAGTTAGAGGAAGTCTCTTGATGTAACCTTGATAGGTCATAGTTATGGCAACATCTTCTCTTACGATTAAATCTTCATAGTCGATTTCAGCTGGGTCGAAACTAATTTCTGACTTTCTAGGTCTTGCATATACTCGTTTAATCTCAATTAGTTCTTCGCGAATAATTGACATAACTCTCTCGGGCTTACTTAGAATATCTTTATAGTCTTCAACAGCTTTTGTAATCTCTTCTAACTCTAAGTTTAGCTTATCAACCTCTAAAGAAGTTAACCTTGCAAGCTTCATATCCAAAATAGCAATTGCTTGTCTTTCTGTTAACAAGAATCTATTCATAAGATTAATCTTTGCTTCTTGTGTTTCTTTTGACTTTTTAATAATTGCTATTACTTCATCTATATTTGCTTGAGCAATAACTAAACCCTTGACCACTTCTTGTCTTTCTTCAGCTTTTGACAGTAAATAGCGTGTTCTTCTTTGAACTACCTC
>SABI01000363.1 GCA_009929055.1 Spirochaetia bacterium
CTCTAACAGTGATATGATTCAAATTCAATATACTTCAGACGATCCTGGCATAGCATACCATACTCTTGCTATTCTTAATGAAGAATTTGTCAAACACTATAAACAACTGAGATTTGGAGAAACAGACAATGTTGTCGATTATTTCCGAAAAGAACTTGCACAGCTTGCGTTAAAATTAAAATCATCAGAAGACTCGCTTACGCAATTCTATGTTGATAAAAAAGTAATTAATTATCCGGAGCAAACCAAAATAATAGCGGCACTGTCAAGAGACTATGATCTTCTATATAACGATGCTATGCTCCAATATATGAGTTCGAAAAAAATAGTAGATCAACTTGAAGAAAAAATCAAAGATCAGACAAAGCTTATTGAGAATAACAGTTTATTCATCCAAAAGCTTAATAATATAACAGAATTATCAACTCAAGTTGCAAGACTTAAAACTCTCTACACAGACTCTACCACTAAGCATACAATTAATCTGGAGGAGCGCAAGAGGCAATTGGAAACAGCAGAGGAAGACCTGAAATCTTTTTCAGATGATGTGTCAATCAACCGTTATTCAAAAGAGGGAATTGCTACAACCTCATTTGTTGAACAATGGGTTGAAGAGTTGATTAAGAGAGAGAAATCGGCAGCTGAGCTCAAAGTAATGGACGAAGTTGCAAAAGGGTTAGATGTAAAATATGCATACTTTGCTCCAATTGGCTCAATTCTCAGTAGAAAAGAGAGAGAAATTAACTTTGCTGAACAGTCTTATTTGTCATTGTTAGAGAGCCTAAACACTGCACTTTTACGAAAAAAGAACCTTGAGATGACATCTGCGACTCTTAAAGCAATAGATCCGCCCACATTCCCTCTCGCAGCTATCGCTACCGGACGAAGAATGATCATTATGGCAACTTTCATTGGTGCATTCTTTTTTGTTATTGGATTCTTTTTACTGCTGGAGATCTTTGATAGAACAGTACGAGATAGTAAGAGGGCAGAGAGGTTAATTCCGGCAAGAGTATTAGGAGCTTTTCCAAAAACTAATGGGATTAGAAGAAATTTTAACAATTCATATAAACAAATAGCTACCAATTATCTTGCTAATTCTATAGTCCCATATCTTAATCCTAAGGAAAAACCGGATATAGTCAATTTTATAAGTACAGGGAAGGATTCCGGCAAGAGCTTTTTAATTGAACAACTAACTAATTATTGGTTGGAAAGAGGTTTAAGAGTTAAGGTTTTATCATGGCGTGATGATATCTCTTCCGATACAAGAGACTATATTCTATCTAGTAACTTTTCCGAGCTATATGAATATGCCAACGAAGATATTGTCTTGGTGGAATACGGGCCTATGCCAGAGTCTTCGATCCCAGTAGGGTTGTTAAGGGAAGCTTCATTAAACCTTGTAATTGTTAGAGCGGATAAAGTGTGGACAGATGTGGACAAATTGGTATTTGAGAGATTGAAGTATCAGGTTCAGAACGTACCATTAATGTTGTATTTAACCATAGAGAAATCAGAAGCATTAACTATGCCATCTTGATTTAAATCACCTGGGAGTAAGGAATAGTTAGAAAAGTCATAAGTAGTGCCATTGGTTAGTGGTAGATCACAAGCAGATGAAGTACTCATCTTGGATGATTGATGATCAAAACACATTCGAGCTGAAAGATAAGCTTGGTTCTTAATTTGGATGTAATTGAATGAATCAGTGGATTTAAAATTGTTATCTAAGACAAGATCAGAAATAGTATAGATTTGATCACCATTTGCATTAGTCTCTCCCACGATTGGAGTCATCGAAGTGCCTATTCCTGGTTGATAAACTTTTTTGGATACATTAACTATGTCTAAATCAACAGTCTTAAGAGAAGTAGAACAAACTGATTCTGGTTTTAATCCTTTGAAAGCTATTTTGAAATTAATCTTCATCTGATCTGATTCCGAAGCCCGACTTCGATCATCTGAAGACCTAGAAACAAGATTAGTGGCTAAAGGAAGAGACAAGGCCAAAAGAGAGATAAAGAAAAGAGTTAATAAATTAGAATTCTTAGATGAATACACAAGATAAGTATAACGTTGCTAACCTTTAAAACAAAACATCTTCCCCTTCATAACCCAAAGCCCAAAAACCAACTCCTCTAAATTGATTATCTTCAGCCAATTTAATTTTTATCTTCAAACTTTGCTCATTTTCATAATAAATTTGGTGAATCTGATCTTCTTTATTAAAAACCAACCATGGCGTCATCGACATTTCGTCCCATTTTACCTCTAAATTTTCAT
>SABI01000364.1 GCA_009929055.1 Spirochaetia bacterium
CTTGCAAATGATTTAAAAGAAGAGAGGATTAAATACTATTAATGAATTTTTTTTACATCATCTTAAAGAACATAGGTGTCTTTAGATTTCATTGTCGCTTCAGCGAGTAATTCATCTGTTCTTCTCAGTCGTCTTGAAATGTCACGGGCTAGGTTAAGCATCATCATAGTGTAGATTTTAAGATGAGTTTTTGAAAGTTGATAAAAGTCTCTATTATCGAGTGAGACAATAGATGTATCGGTGAGGGCAATAGCGCTCGCTGCACAAGGTTGGATATCGATGAGTTCCATCTCTCCAAAAGAATCTCCCTCAACTAAGGTAACAATTTTTCTACTCTCTTTTTCATGATGTTCAGGATACTTTTCAATAGAGACAATCCCTTTCACAATGAAATAGACTCTTGAGTTAAATTCACCTTGCTTGAGGATATGAGTCCCCTCTTTATACTCAAATTCTTGAATAAATGGGCGAATGATATCGAGTTCCGGGTTAGTTAATCCACCAAAGAGGCTATGTTTACATAAGAAATCATTAGCTAACGAACATGTATCCATACCATTATCATACTC
This sequence comes from Spirochaetia bacterium, assembly GCA_009929055.1. GTDB lineage: Bacteria > Spirochaetota > Spirochaetia > Sphaerochaetales > Sphaerochaetaceae > SABI01. The sequence goes on from SABI01000364.1 coordinate 570, forward strand.
TCATGATTTTCAATTAGCAAGAGGGCTCCCTATTTACACTACATCCTTTCTTCTCTATCATAAGGAGAAATTTATTTTTAGATATAAGAGCTTTGAGGAAGAGGAGTGAGATTCTCCCACGGACCCGCCACTGTAATGAGGAAGATTGATGCATATGCCACTGGAAGAAATTCTGGGAAGGCGCATCAAGAATAAGCCTCTAAGCCAGGATATTCACCTCTTATATACACCAACACACAGCTTCGTGGTCTGAGTTGTTACTGGGGTTAGCTCTTCTATCAATATAAGTAAATACTTGTATTGTAAAACCTACCTTATATCAGATTAGTTAGAAGCACAAAGGAGATTTTGATGAAACACATCAATCGCTTTCGTGCCCCTTTAGGTGCACTTCTTATTACCCTCGTGATATTCACCTTTAGTAGTTGCTTCTTATTTCAAGAGCCTACAATTCCTGTTGTAGGAGAATGGGAGCTTACTGGAAGCTTTGGTACTGAAACTTGGGATATTACTGAAAGTACCATTTCTTATGATGGTGGGTGGGGATATGGCTATACAGCAGATATCATAACCATTGGTCTTAACACCTTTAATGCAGGTGATATGACAATCACCTCTTCAGGAGCGCCTCCTGTCGATGATTATGGTTATGCAGTTATTAAGTATACTTCCTCTTCGGATGCTGGTACGGGAGAAGTTGGAAAATATAACATCTTTAGATGGCAAGATAATGAAGGAGATCAATCAAAGAAAGATTTTGGTCAAGGGTATAAACAAACTTCTGAATCTAATTACGACAATCTCGTTTTTAATACTGCCTCTCAAGCTCAAACAGGAGCTACTAATACCCAAGGCTACTTTAGTTTTGTGAGCTCTGGTGCGAGTAAAGTAGAGTAAAGAGCTATGAAATCCTCATCCTTAAAGATTCTTATTATCTATGTGTTGCTCCTCTCTTCTTGTTCATTACCAGAACAAGAGAATTCTTTATATCTTACTCAAGTATTTGAATATGTATATGGAGTAGGGCAACATGTTTCCCTTGCCACAGATGGTGTAGAAGAGCTTCTAGTAGGGGTCTCTCATAGCTATGTAGTTCTTGGAGGATGGGGTGGCTATATTGTCGCTGGTTTTGATCATGATGTAATTAATACCACTGGAATGTATGATTTTGGAATATATACTCAAGAAGGAACAGGAGATGAACCTGCTGTTATATTTGTCATGCAAGATGAAAATAACAATAATCTTCCTGATGACTCTTGGTATGAAATTAAGGGGAGTGAAACTGATAGAGATGGGTATGAGCGAAATGCAACTATTACCTATTACAAACCAGAAAACTTAGATGATAACATCCGCTATAGACTCTCTAATGAATCTACTGTTCATGAACTTGTTAATGGTTCAGGCACTACGGGATCTTGGTGGTGGCCTTATTATGATTCAATCAATGCTGATGAGCATCATGCTATTACTACCGGAGTTGACTCCAATGGCTCTTTTATCACGTTTCAGGGGACTCTGCTTCCCCCTTCAAAAGAGTATAAAGATGGTCAGTGGAAAGATATTCCAGATATATTTACCTATGGCTATGGAGAGAATTATAGTGGACTCGATTGTCAATCTATCCCATACGGAAGAACAACACGGAGGGCAAACCTCTTTAATATAGAGGATGCAATTGATGAAGAGGGGCAGAGTGTAACCC
>SABI01000057.1 GCA_009929055.1 Spirochaetia bacterium
AAGGAAGGCAATAAAAGAGGCCTCTGGCTTCACAATTGAGATATGAGATCCGTATTCTTTCAATAAGTCTTCAATTACTTTTATGTTTTCTTCTAAGTAATCGATAAGTGAAATAAGCCATTCATACCCCTTTTCATAGGCTGCTTTTGAAGCAACTGTTGCTAACACATCAGGTGCGACATGAAGAGATTTGAGGCGCTTAACTAAGTTGATGTATATTTTCTTGTCACTACAGATTGCAATTGAAAAGTGCTCTCCAGCAATATTAAATGTTTTAGAAGGAGCCATACAGGTAATACACGGGATATTATATTCACTAGCTATCTGGTGAAAAGGAATATGCTTTTCACCATTAAAGGCTAAGTCAGCATGTATTTCATCACTAATTACCATCATAGAAGATTCTTTTACTATCTTAGCTATCTCTTCTAATTCCTCTTTAGAAAATACTATCCCTGTTGGATTGTGAGGTGAACAGAATAAGAGGATAGGAGAGTTGTTGTCTTTAGTAAGTTCTTTTAATAGGGGGAAGTCTAAGGTAAAGGTGTGGGTCTCATCATTATAGATAAGGGGCCAAGGGAGAACTTTCCTCTCTAGTGTGTTAATGATATCGACAAACGGGTGGTAAGAGGGAAATGGCAATATGATGGAGTCTCCCTTATTTGAATAGAGTTCAATGAGGATGGCAATTGAAGAGAGCATTCCAGGAGCAACAACTACAAGGGAGGGGTCAAAAGAGATATCGTGTTTTTTTTGAGCAAATGAGATGAAGCTCTGAGCAACATGTTGAATATAGGGATATCCTAGAATAGAGGAATCTAGTTCTTTTTTTATAGCATCTAAAATCACTTGAGGAGTTGCAAAGTCCATATCAGCAACCCAAAAAGGGAGTGCTTTTTCATTGTTTGCAAAACTCTTTATCACCTTTTCATTATACTTAACTGAGTATGTCCCTTTTCTCTCAATAACTGTATCAAACTGGCTCATTGTTCATCTTTCCTTTTTGTAAAATATGTGGGCCCTTTATAATAGGTGTATCCCCTTAGAGGTTTTTTCTTAAAGGTTATTGCATGAGTTGGGCAGTGGTGGATACAGGCAAGACATTGTTCACAGTGATGAAGGTATTCAATGCTATTTCCTGCCAATATGATGTTCTCTACAGGACATTTTTGGACACATATTCCACAAGAAGTGCATCGATTATCAACAACGAATTTTTTGTCATAATCATAGCGCCATGTAGAGATTCTCCTAAAAAGATGATATGCCATATTACTTAAAGGGAGGCGGGGAGCTACTTTTATCTCATTGTTTTTTATATCTTGTACGATAGATAGTACTTTTTCATAGGCTAATTTAGAAACAACATCTTGTTTTTGTTTAGATGGAATCTTAGTAATAGGAATAAACGTATCGACCATTTTTATGGTATGGGTGTATGAGGCAACATAGCCATTTTCTTCAAGGAGGCGCTCAGTAATTGAAGGGCCGTAGGAACTCATTCCACCGTGAGTCATAATCACATAAAGATAATCAATAGTGGAAGGGATATTATTTTTTAAAAGAAGTTCTATGAAGGAGATGATTCTTGTGGGAGGGGCAAAGTAATAGACAGGAAATACAAGGCCAACTTGTGTTAATCCTTCTACATCTTCCTTAGTGGTATCATTCATCCTCTTTACGATATGTGCATCAGAGAGTTTACCAATTTCTTTTGCTACAGCTTCAGAGTTACCAGCCCCTGAGAAATAAAAGATGCCACTTTTCATGCATAGAACTCCTTTTCATCAATTGATTCTATTGCTTTACAAATTCCCTTCACATCTTCATCACTTAAGTTTAGGTTTGTAACAAGTCGAACTGTATCATTACCACCAAAACAAGCAATATTGTGGTTACCAAATACTTTTTCTATAGTTTTACCACTCACCCCTTTTACCCCAAAAAAGATAATATTGGTTTGTACATCTTTGATATCAAAAAGGGCCCAAGTTGTCTTTTGCAAAGAAGAGGCAATCTCTTTTGCCCTTTGATGGTCAATTTCTAGTTGTGAAATGTTATGTGTAAGGGCATAGATTCCACCAGCTGCTAAAATCCCAGCTTGTCTCATTCCACCCCCTAACATCTTTCTCACCACCCTCGCTTCTTCAATGAATGGTGAGGAGCCACATAATAAGGATCCCACTGGTGCACCAAGCCCTTTAGAGATGCAGAAGGTGAGGGTATCTGTTTGATCTCCTATTTCAATTGGGTCTTCTTTTGTTGCTACTACTGCATTGAAAAAGCGCGCCCCATCCATATGAACGAGCATATTATGCTTAGTTGCTAACGCTTTAATTTCAACAAGAGTTGAAAGAGGGTAGCAAATCCCTCCAATGGTATTTTCTACTTCAATGAGGGCTGTTTGTGCTAAATCATATGATTTTTCTTTAATGAGAGGAGCTAACATAGAAGCTTGCAATATCCCCTTAGGAGTTGGTACTCCAATACTCAGCGTTCCTGCAATGCTTGCAATAGAGCCAACCTCATGTTGAATAATGTGAGAATTGCTATCACAAAGGACCTCTTTTCCCCTTCCCCCATTGATATAGAGGGCAATGAGGTTTCCCATAGAACCACTAGGAACAAAGATTGCATCCTCTTTTCCTACCATTTCGCTAGCCATTCTTTCAAGGGTATTAATGCTTACATCTTCATGGTAAACATCATCTCCTACTTCAGCTTCAGCCATTGCTTTTCGCATCTCTGCAGTTGGTAAGGTTATTGTGTCGCTACGTAAATCAAACATTATTGTATCTCCTGTTTTATTGTTTCTAGTAGAGTGAAAAAGGATGGGAAGGTGACATCAACTGCCTCTATTCCTTTAATCGTAAGAGGGGTTTCTGTATTGAGGGAGGCTATAGCCATTGCCATTATAATCCGGTGATCTTCAAAGCCATCAACTATTCCTCCATTCAAGGATCCGGAGCCATGAATGATGAGAGAGTCTTCTGTATCTTCTACTTTTACCCCTAATTTTTCAAGGTTTACCTTCATACTTTCAATTCTGTCAGTCTCTTTAATTCGAGCTTGTGGAACATTGCCTAATATAGTAGTTCCTTTTACAAAGCATGCTGTAACTGCAAGAATGGGCAAGGCATCTGGAATAGCATTTAAATCAAATTCTCCCCCCACTAATTCTTTACTCTGCGGGGGACTCACGGTAACAGCTTCTTCTTGCCATACAACTTCACATCCCATCTGTTCAAGTATAGAGAGGATCTCTTTATCTCCTTGTTTATCTTCTTTAAGGAGTCCTGTTACTCGAATACTTCCTCTGGCAACAGCAGCTGCACAAAAGAAGAATGAAGCAGATGAATAATCTCCTCCAATAGTAACATTGATTGGTTTATATGATTGTTTACCTGGGATTACGAAGTGAGTAAGTTCTTTATTATATTCCATAGATAATTGTTGCTTCTCTATCCACTGGAGAGTCATTTCTACGTATGGTTTTTCATTAAGAAGATCAACATGGATTTCTGTAGTTCCCTCTCCTAATATACTTCCTAATAGTAAGCCCGATAAGTGTTGGCTTGTGTGACATGTAATATTCACACTTCCACCCTTTACAGGGCCCTTAATGGTAAATGGGGGATACCACTGTTTTGTATAATTAGAAGGATATGAGAGCTCTACTCCTAGTGAGATAAGTGCCTCAAGAAGAGGCCTAACAGGGCGGTTTTTTAATTGAGCATCTCCTGTAAAGGTTGCTTCAATTGGGAAAGAGGCCACCATAGCACTAAGAAGATAAAGGGTTGTTCCTGAGTTGCCACAATCAATTGTTACCTTAGTAGGAAACTCAATAGGGCTTTGTACTATAAGAGTCTCTTCACTTTCAATTATTACTGCTCCTAGAGCTCTACATCCTGCTATACAGCTCAAGGTATCGGATGAATAGAGGGGGTTATGAATAATAGAATTCCCTTGTGCAAAAGTTGCAACAAGGAGGGCTCTAATAGTTTGGCTTTTTGAACTAGGAACTTTGATAGTTCCTCTTATCTGTCCTTTTTTAAGGGTAATATCCATAAAGTGACTATACCAAGTAGTTGAGACAAAAAAAAGCCCCCGAAGTTAATCGAGGGCTAAATTCAGTTAATAGATAACCTATTTCAAATAGATGTCTTTGGTTGGATGGTAGTCCATTGCGTTAGGATACCAGCCGCCCCATTTGTTAGTGTCAATCATGTTGTTAGTTGTATAGTAATACAATGGCATGAGAGCTTGATCTTCATTGATCATAATATCTTCAGCAGTCAATAAGACTTCCATTCTTTCTGCACCACTAAGGGTAGCAGCTTCTTGTACTAATACATCATATACTTCATTAGAGTATTTTCCACCATTCATTGCTGTTCCTGTAATGAACATGTCGAGGAATGTGTTAGGATCTTGATAATCCCCTACCCATCCAGCTCGAGCAACTTGGAAATTACCTTGGTTTCTGCTTGAAAGGTATGTTGCCCATTCTTGGTTTTCAAGTTCAATGGTAATACCTAATGCTTTTTTCCACTCTTGTTGTAGGAACTCAGCAATTGCTTTGTGAGATTCTGAAGTATTATAAAGGATAGTTGTTTTTGGGAAACCATCACCATTAGAATAGCCAGCTTCTGCTAATAATTTACGAGCAGTAGCTACATCATATATAGGTTCTCCGAGAGAAGGGTAACCAGCCATTTCAGGAGCAATACCCCAAGCTGGGATTTGTCCACCACGGGTTACGTTATCAACTAATGCTTGTCGGTCAACAGATAATGAAAGTGCTTTTCTTACTCTCACATCATCAAAAGGAGCTTTTTCAACTTGGAATACATAGTAGTATGAAGCAACTTGTGGTGCTCTATGATAATCACGTCGTAATGAAGCGGCTTCGATTTGATCGAGAGGAACTGTTGTCATCCAATCTACTTCACCGTTTAAGTACATGTTATACCCTGTGTTGTTATCATCAAGTGCATAGAAGATAACTTCATCAAGCTTAACAGCTTCTCTATCCCAATATTTTTCGTTTGGAACAACTTTGATATAAGATTGTGGAACCCATTCTTTAACTACGTAAGGACCATTACCTACGAAGTTCTTTGGGAGTGTCCATTCTGTACCGAATTTTGCGATTGAATGAAGAGGAACTACTGCAAAGCTATAGTGTGCTAATGCATCAATAGCATAAGGAAGTGGCCCTAAGAGATCCATTTGGAAGGTCTTTTCGTCAAGAGCACGAATTCCAACTGCTTCTGGTCCAGCATTTCCTTCATTGTATTCTGCAGCTCCTTTAAGGAACATTCCAGGGAACCAAGCGTATGGGCTTGCTGTTTCTGGGTTAAGTTCTCTGAGCCATGAATCTACTACAGTTTGAGCTGTAATTTTTACGCCGTCTGACCAAACAGCATCACGAAGTGTGAAGGTATACTGTGTTCCGTCATCACTAGCTTTCCATGATGATGCTAAGCCTGGAATAGCTGTAGCTGTTTTAGGATCATATGCTACTAAGCCTTCAAAGATTGCTTCGTAAATTCTGTGTTCTGGTACACCTTGAATTTGATGTGGGTCGAGGCTTTCTGGTTCTGCACCGTTAATTAACTTAAATACGTTGCCATCTTTGGCAACAGGTGCTGGGGCAGGAACAACGACTTCAGCTGGTTTAGCTGGTTCTGCGGGTTTAGCTGGCTCTGCAGGCTTTGTTGCAGCAGGTGCAGCGGGTGTCTCAACCTTGGCGGTCTCTTCTTTTTTTCCACAGGAAATAAACAAGGCTCCGACAAGGAGAATAACTAATGCAATAGATAAAAACTTCTTCATATACATATCTCCTTATTGAAATATTTGCGTTCATCATAGAGTAGCGTAAAGCAACCCAATAATCAAGGAAAATAAATTTCCTTGTCCATTCTATCACTCTATTATAGAAACGAAAATGGTCTTTTCACCTCTTTAATTTATGAGTATAGTAAAAATGAAGCAATCAAAGGGGTGAACAACTATGATGAGTATGAAGTTACATAAAAAAGGGGAAAAGCTATTAGAATATAGGATCTCAAGGATAAACAAAATCTCTTACGCATTATTTGCTTTCATCATGATTATCGGGTTGTTTTCCTTTCCTTTAGATGAATTAATTTCTTTTAGATCTCTTCTTCCTTTCACTTTTCTTTTCATCTCTCTTTTAGGGTTGGGATATAGGGAATCGTGGGAGTTTGATCCAATAAAGAAAGAGGTAAGAAGTGTTCATGGAGTATTCTTTTTAGTGAAGAGGGAAATCATCCCTTTTAATACGATAAGACATCTTGAAATATCTCATTTTACTAAAGGATACCAAGAGTCAAAAAAAACTGGAGATAGGGGAAGAAATAAATCGATGACAGTGTTCAGTATTCGTTTGATAACGGATTCAGTAAAACAAATCGAGATAATTCCAGAGAGGGTAAATAGTGGGAGAACAGATCAAATAGCATTAGAGATAGCTTCTGAAATGAATCTCCCTTTTGTAGTTGATAGAGAATATGATTCTATTAACAAAGTAGAGTTATCTGATATCTAACTCTACTCGTAGAGGAAACAAGCTACTTCATGATGTTCATCAATTCGTGTCATTCCAGGTATGTTAGTTTTACACTTTTCCATACGAGAAGGACACCTGTCGTAGAAATAACATCCAACTCTCTCTTTGTTAGGTGAAGGAACATCTCCAGTGAGGATAATTCTTTGTCTTTTTCTTTCAATAACAGGGTCTGGAATAGGAGCTGCAGAGAGAAGCGCTTTAGTGTAAGGGTGTAATGGGTTCTTATATAAATCACTACTTCTAGATAATTCCATAATCTTACCAAGATACATAACGGCAACTCTGGTGCTGATATATTCAATAACAGCCAAGTCATGAGCAATAAATAGGTAGGTGAGACCAAGTTCTTTTTGTAAATCGTGAAGCAAGTTGAGTATTTGAGATTGAATAGATACATCGAGGGCACTTACCGGTTCATCTGCTAAAATAATTTTAGGATTGAGGGCAAGGGCTCGAGCTATTCCAATTCTTTGACGCTGACCACCACTAAATTCGTGAGGGTATCGATTCTTAAATGCCCTATTTAATCCAACCCGTTCCATGAGTTCTTCAACGCGGTTTTCAATAGCACTTTTATCCATATTTTGGTCTAGTAGACCCCTTTTTTTATAAATCTCTAAGGGTTCACTAATAATTGTTCTTACTGTCATTCGAGGGTCTAAAGAAGCATAGGGGTCTTGGAATATCATTTGGATATTCTTTCTTGCATCAAGCAGCTCATTCCCTTTAGCTTTAATGAGGTCGAGGCCATTGAAAATAACAGAACCACTTGTGGGGGTATAAAGTTGAGAAATTGATCTTACTGTGGTAGATTTTCCACATCCACTTTCTCCTACGATACCAAGAGTTTCCCCCTCATTTACATCAAATGAGATTCCGTCGACTGCTCTTACTGCCCCAACTTGTTTTTTTAATATAAATCCAGCTTCTATAGGAAAGTGTTGTTTTAAATCTTTTACCTGCAGTAGTGGCTGTTTTGTTTTTGTATCACTCATGACTTTGTTTTCTCCTTATCATCGCTGTATAGCCAACAGGCAACTTCGTGTCCTTCCCTTAATGTAATTATTGGTGGATATGTATGGGTACAAATATCCATTTTCTTGTGACATCGGGGGTGGAAAGGACAGCACTCTGGAAGGTCAATCACATTCGGTGGTTGTCCTTCAATACTAAAGAGTTTGCCATTTTTGGCTTTATCGAGACGAGGAACAGATTTTATTAGACCTTCTGTATAAGGATGAGAGGGATGAGCATAGAGTTCGTTTGTTTTCGCTTTTTCAACAATTTTTCCTGCATACATAACACACACCGTGTCACATAAACCAGCAACTACTCCTAAGTCGTGAGTAATAAGGATAACCGCTGTATCGAGTTTCTTAGCCAGTTCTTGAATAAGTTCAAGTATTTGAGCTTGAATTGTTACATCTAATGCTGTTGTTGGTTCATCAGCGATGAGGATTTTAGCTTCACAACTAAGAGCCATAGCAATCATTACACGCTGTCTCATTCCGCCACTAAATTGGTGAGGATAGTTATGAATTTTTTCTTCTGGCACAGGTATACCAACAAGTTTTAACATGTCGATAGACTTTTGTAATGCCTCTTTCTTACTCATCGGTTGGTGAAGTAAAATGGTCTCTACCATTTGAGTTGAGATCTTTAGAAATGGGTTTAAGCTTGTCATAGGATCTTGGAAGATCATAGAGATTTCATTACCTCTAATTGCTCTGAGATCTTTTTCTTGTAGGCCTAATATATCTACTCCCTCAAACAGAATTTTTCCACCAACAATTTTACCTGGAGGAGATTGAATAAGACGCATGATTGAGAGGTTTGTAACAGATTTTCCACTTCCTGATTCACCTACAATCCCAAGAGTTTCCCCTTCTGATAAAGTAAATGAAATTCCATCAACTGCTTTTACAACACCAGCGTCTGTTTTGAAATATGTTTTGAGGTCTATAACTTCTAATAATGGCTTTTTTAGCTTACTATTCTTTGTTTCCACAATGTGCTCCTATAGCTGGTTCTTACTTTGAGGGTCAAATGCATCTCTTAAACCATCCCCGAGGAAGTTCATCGCAAACAAGAATATTGTCATTGTTAAAGCGGGGAAGAAGAGTTTCCATGGATATAAGTTCATTCCACCAACTCCATCTCCTACTAATGAACCCCATGAGGCGAATGGAGCTTGAACTCCAAGACCAAGGAATGAGAGGAAGCTTTCTGTCATAATAAAAGATGGAATTCTTAAGGTGGAGAAGACGATGATCACACTTAATGAGTTTGGAACAAGGTGCTTCATGATGATGCGCCATGTAGGGGCTCCCATCGACCTCGCTGCTTCAATAAACTCTTGGTTTTTGAGAGACATAATCTGACCCCGTACCATTCGTGATACAGTAAGCCAACTAATGATTGCCAAAGCAAAGAAGAGGTTAACGATGTTTCTCCCAAAGATTGCCATAGCAATAATAACAAGCAACATATAGGGTAATCCGTACATGATATCTACTATTCTCATAATAATGTAATCGACTTTTCCCCCTAGATAGCCAGCAAGGGCTCCTAGAACTATACCGATTAATACACTTGTAATGGTCCCAATAAACCCAATTGCGATTGATACTTGACCACCATAAATGATTCGGCTAAGCATATCTCTTCCTTGGTAGTCAGTCCCAAGGTAGTATTGTCTTTCATGCATCTTAGAAGCTTCAATATTGGCACTTATTACCCCTTTAATTGCAATTTCTTCTTTCAAAGGGAATTGTGCTGTTCCATCTAATGCTTTTTGTTCCAAATCCATGAGAGCTATTTCTCTCACGTTTGTCTTAATTTTCCCCATCAAGTTTTCTTTGATGAGACTCCGTTTTTCACTATCACTTAATCCTTCAATCTCTGCTTCTAAAAGAATTGCATATTCTTCTTTTGTAAGATCGGGGTTTGTACTTGTGATTTTTTTGTTAAGTTGTTGCTCAATTTCAGCTTCATATTGGTTCATTTGAGCAGTAACATCGCTCCCAATCATTTGAGCATAAAGGGCAAGAATTTCATCATTATCGAGAGAGGTAATATCTATCCTCTTGTCACTATCTATTGGGGTGTACCACATTTTTTTTACAGTAATTTGCAGTTCTGTTTTTATTTTGTTTTCAAGGGATTTTATTCTTCTCTCTTCAGCACTATTGAAGGAAAAAGTTCCTTCACTCATCATCTTAGTCCCTTTTTCAAACATATAGTCCCAGACTTTATTTGCTTCATTTCGATCAATCCAATTCCAAAGCATATCTTCTTCTTCAACAGTTACTTCAAGTCTTCCTTGACGCCATGCTTGGGTAAATAGATCTGCCATCCTCTTTTCCATTAACAAATCTCCAGCATTACGGGTCATAGAAGGGGGAAGGTGTTGGTGGTCTAAGATAATTTCATCATATGGGTAAATTGGGAGGATTGGAGCAGTAATTGCTAATAATATATATATGGTAACAATTACTACACTTATGACTGCCATTTTATTCTTTTTTAATCTTCTCCACGCATCTTTTGTAAGAGAATTTCCTACAATTACTTGGTTGAATTCATTTGTAGCTTTATTTGTTTTTTTGTTAATTAATTTCATTCACATAGCTCCGCACTTATTTGTAGGTGATTCGTGGGTCGAGCAACGAATAGATGATGTCGACAAAAAAGTTCATAAAGACCAATATTACAGAGTAGACAATAACAACACCTACAATAAGGGTATAGTCTCTATTAAACGATGATTGTACAAAGAATTTACCCAATCCAGGGATTCTAAATACTTGTTCTACAACAACACTTCCTGTGATGATCCCGGCAAATGCTGGTCCTAAATAACTCACAATGGGGAGCATAGCCCCTTTCATTGCATGTTTGAAGAGGATTGTTGTGCTTCTCATCCCTTTGGCTTTTGCTGTTCTAATATAGTCACTTCGTAGAGTTTCTAACATACTTGAACGCGTAAGTCGTGCAATTGTTCCAAAATTCGCTGCTGAAAGGGTGAGGGCTGGGAGGATGATGGTTAACCAACTGTCTCCACTAGTGAACCATCCAGATGTTGGAACCCATCCTAGCTTCATAGCAAATACATACTGAAGGACCGGTCCTATAACAAAAAGTGGAACAGATATCCCTATAATGGCAAAGGCCATCCCCAAATAGTCCATCCACGTATTTTGTTTCACCGCAGCAAGCATCCCACTAGAGATGCCAAATATGATAGAAATAGTGATTGCAATAATTCCTAATATCATAGAGTTAGGAAGACTCTCAAAAATGTAGAAGTTTACATCGTGGTCTTTATATCTAAAAGATGGCCCTAAGTCCCCTCGAACTACATCAAACATGTATTTTCCATACTGGACTATCAAAGGATCATTTAGATTGTATTTTGCTTCAATATTACGTTTTACTACTTCAGGTAATGCCCTCTCTCCATCAAAAGGACCACCAGGGGCGACTCTTACAATGAAAAAACTGATAGTAATAATGATTAATAATGTCGGTATGATACCTAATAATCTTCTAATGACGTATTTAGTCATTCAACACCTCTTATCTTTATGCATTGTCTGTATTATGTGTGCATAATATCGTACGATAATATAATAACTTTGCGTGTTGTGCAAGGTTTGAGAATCTCAGGGTTTTTATCCTTACAATAACATTATAGTTATTCTTCTTTTGTTAGTATAGTTTTACACCCTTTTTTGTTAAAAAGGAAAGTTTTTGTGATAATTTTGATAAAGTCTCTGATAATATCTCTTTCTTCATCTTGATATGAATAACTCATAATGATTATCTTTACCCCATATAAAAGTGTTGCCATTATAATAGAGAAACTGAGCCTTCTTTTTTTTTGTTGTATTTTTGGTAGAATTGGATATATGTCTAAGAGGATGGTGAGAATACACAGAAAACAAAGGCTCTGAAATTAAACTCTAAGCAGACTTAGTTTTAGCACATACAATAATTCCTTTAAGTCTCAGAGTTCTCAACTCTCTTCACCCTTGACAGATGAGCGATAGTTATAACAGACTCAAGGCCACATTGAGAAAAAAAGAGAGTTGGGAGACGTAAGAGAAGTGAATAATAAAAAGAAAGTCTATGTAGAGAATCTTGGGTGTGCTAAAAACCAAGTAGATGCTGAAGTAATGGTAGCATCTCTTGCACAAGATGGATATGAGAGTGTCGAGAATGCAGAG
>SABI01000365.1 GCA_009929055.1 Spirochaetia bacterium
GTATACAGCGCTCTAGCCCAAGAGGAGTCCCGAAGCCTTGGTGAGAACATCACATGGAGCCGTAGAAAAATTGCAGAGAGAGGAACTGTCAGGCTAAGTAGGCTGCCTTATGGGTTTAATTATAATAAAGAAGGAAGCTGGGAGATTGATCGTGATAAGGCTCTTGTTATTAATAGAATCTATGAGGATTACTTATCAGGTAAAAGCATGCTGAGAATAGCAAAGAATCTGACGCAAGATAACATTCCAAGTCCCAAGAATAACAGTGCTTGGGGACAGACTACAGTTCGCAAAATTCTAAACAATCCAGCATACATTGGAGATGTACTTTATCAGAAACACTACACTAGTGACACCGTCTCTGGAAAAAGAGTACCGAATAATGGTGAGCTTCCGATGTATTATATTGAAGATAATCATGAGGCTATTATCAGTAAAGAAAAGTGGAATATGGTTCAGAATTTAATTGAAGCCAACTTAAAAACCAAACATAGGAATAAACCCCTTAGTCAAGAGGAGTTTTACAAGACATTTCAATGTGGCAGTTGTGGATGCCCAGTTATTCATGTTCAAAGTTTGTGTGGGGGAGAAAAGAAGCATTATTGGCGATGTAGAGCAGCAACAATGAAGAACCATTCAGATGAGTGTTTTGAAAAAGCTATCCGAGAGGAAAACATCGAGCATACTTTTATGGCAATGCTGCAGGAAATGAAGAATTCGAAAAAGTTATCAGAGCTGGTAAATGAAGCTATAGAAGAGGTCAGCCTGAAACCTTATGAGGAACAAGAACTAGAACGTTTAGAAAATGAAATCGAGGTCTACTACCAGAATCTCTATGATACAGTTGAGGATGGAAAGAAACATGGAGAAGATACCGAAGCAATCAAAATAATCACAAACCACATCATGGACCTTCATGATAGGATTCGAAGGTTTGAAGATCGAAAGGAAAGAGTGGTGGACATTAGTGAGGAGTTAAAATGGTTAAGGAAGGAGCTTCTGACCTTGGAACCATTCAATCCTAAGAAGGAGAGAGTACAGTTTAGAGGTGATATTTTCAATAGATTAATTAAGTCTGGTACTTTCCTGACTGATGGTGTAATCGAGTACCAGTTGAGTATAGGTGTGAGCTGGACCGTAGAAGAAAATAGCAAGCAGTACTGGAAGCTCCCAATGAAAACAAAATAGATGTATAAATGAAACCCACTGAGTAGCCTGATTAGGGTGATCAAACTACTTGGTGGGTTTTGATTTATTGTATGAGACTCTAGATAGATATTAAATTAAATGACGATTACTGTATCTTAATAATTATAATAATATTATCGAAATGCGAAACAAAGATTTGTGAAACGATATTAATATTGCGAATGAGACAAGAAAGTGGTATCCTTAAAAGGATAAGTGGAGGTGATGTTGTGGCAGTCAGTTATAAAAAATTATGGAAAATTCTTATTGATAAGGATATGAATCGTGTCGAACTTATGAAGGCTGCAGGTATTGGTACAACAACACTTTCTAAGTTGGGTAAAGACAAGTTTGTAAGTATGGAAGTTTTAGTGAAAATATGTGATATCTTAGATTGTAACATTGGAGACATTGTAGATTATGTAAGAGAACCATATACAGATGATAATTAGCATTTTATGTTTTGTAAATACGATTCAAAAGGAGGGAACAAAATGGCAAATGCAGAACAAGTTTCATTAGATGAATACTTTGGAGTTTCCACCTTTCCAATGAATAGTCCAATTCTTGAGGCGGTTGCAAAATTAGCAACAACTAATAATCATGAAGCTCGGGGAGCTATATATACACGTTTTGAGGTAGTAGAATTTATTCTCGATTTAGTCGGATACAAAGATGAAGAAAAACTCTTTGATAAAAAAATTTTAGAACCTTCTTTTGGCGATGGTGATTTTTTAATACCGATTGTTGATCGTCTAATATCTTCCTGGAAGAGGCACAAAGAACAAACATCATCTATAGTGGAAGATCTCACGGACTCAATGCGAGCTGTTGAGTTGCACAAAGAAACATTTCATAATACTAGAGAATCGGTGCTTAGAAAACTAATTGATGCAGGAGTTTCTTCTAGTGAGGCGAAGCAATTAGTAGGATCATGGTTAATTCAAGGAGATTTTTTATTAGAAAGTCAAACTGAGAAGTTTGATTATATAGTTGGTAATCCTCCTTATTTGAGACAAGAGGCAATACCAGAAGCACTTCTCAAAGAATATCGATTGCGATATAAAACCATGTT
>SABI01000366.1 GCA_009929055.1 Spirochaetia bacterium
TGATGATGACAAGTTAATTGAAAAGAATGTTGATTCTTATTTTATAAAAAAGGAGGTGATAAAGATGAAGACTAATAAGAAGCCTGTGGGGAAGTATAGTTTATTTTGTGTTGAAGCTATCGTTGATGGTATAAAGACAACTGACTTTTATTTTGCACACAATGTACTAAATGCTGTTGCTTGTTTTAAGAGAGACCACAATGATATACCATTCAACAGAGTTAATGCTTACGCATTTGAGAAAGTGTCTGATGAGGCTGTGTTTGATGAGATATAATGATTTTACTAAAAAAGACACTCCTAAATGGGTAGCATGTGATACAGAGACCTTTATTACAATTGATGGTATAAAGGTCTCTTCTGATGAGTTGAAGGCTCTTGGATCTGAGCAAGAGCTTTCATGGTTTAGAGAGCATGCAAGAGTGGATGTTTATGCTTGGCTCATATCTGATGGCACGCATTTTGCGTGGCTTGAATCATTTGAAGAGTTTACTAATTTTATAGCAGAGCATAATATTAAAGTCTGCTGGTGGTACAATGCAAAGTTTGACTTTGCTCAGATTGATTATCAACTATTGACTAAAGGATGGCTGCAAGTTGATAAAGAAGTTGAGCCAAAGACTTATGACTCTTTACATTCTGATAAGGGGATGAGATACTCTTTATCGCTTAATATACCGTATAAAGACAGTTGTCATAGAGTTAAGAATTATGACTTTTATAATTTTTTTAATCAAGGTCTAAAGAAGTGCCTTATCAATTTTAATGTTGTTGATTACGATGGCAACGATATCAGAAAGCTTGAGATGGATTATCAACAAGGTGATAATATAGAGTATATGAAGAATGATGTTATTGGTTTATATCACCTAGTTAGGATTGCCGGCATACAGATTGAGTCTTATGGGCTCAAGATATTTAAGAATAGACCAGATGTATTTACAGCTGGAGCATTAGCCAAAAAGATGCTACTAAGGAGCTTATACAAGACAGAAGATGATGAGTTTAATGTTAAAGTATTTAAGAATAGACATCCTATCAATTATGAGTTAGATGATGAAGTTAGACAACACGGCTTATACAGAGGCGGCTTGACAACTGTCAACTCAAGATATGTTAATAAGTTATTAAGATTCAATATATATAAGTATGATTTTAATTCAATGTATCCTTCTGTCATGGCTGTTATGCCAGACTTGAGATGTATGCCAAAATTAGTAGAGAAAAGGTTTGAAGCAAGATATCCAAAAGAGAGATTTTGCAGGATACTCATAATAAAGAGATTGATGGGCTTTATGAAAGATGGCATGCTTCCAGTCTGGTATAGTCATATAACAAAAGATTTTACAAAAGAGCCATACATAGAAGATAGTGATGATGCCTTATACATCTTTGAGGATGAGTTGACAGAGATGCAAGAGTGGTATGATTTAGACTTTCATTATGATTCTTTACTTGTTATAGATAAGATGGAAGAGCGTGGATATAAAGACTTTGTTGATAAGTTTTACAAAGATAAAACTGATGCCAAAATTGAAGGCAATGCAAGTAAGCAACAATTTGCAAAATTGCTTCTTAACTCATCCTATGGCAAGCTTTCTGAGAATCCTAGAAGATTGAGGAGTCATCGTGAGCTAAACGATAAAGGAGCTGTACATTTAGTGCCAGATTGTTATGAGATAAATGACACTAAGACTCTTAATGTGATTCAAGGAGCTCTTATCACCAGCATGGCAAGGATAAAGCTATTGAGAGCCATCAGATTGCTTTGCAAAGTACCAGCAAGAGATTTTATCTATTGTGATACTGACTCTATTAGTACACGCAACTATTATGCTGATTATAATGATACTGAGCTAGGAGCTTTAGGCTATGAAGGAGTCTTCAATGCTAGCATATATCTTGCACCTAAGACATATCTAAATATGATTGTTGATGGTGAGAAAGTCATTGAGTTGAACGCTCACACCAAAGGAGTACCAGTCATCAATGTATTGTCTGAGATTGAAGGGAAGACTGTATCTGAAGTATCAAAGATATTTAGCCCTCTTTCAACTTTTAACTGCTTGGCTGGTCTTAATATTGTAGGTGGCAAAGCTCTTATACCAGTTAAGAAGTGTATCTGTAAGCCAGATAATGTCTCAATCGTGTTAGGGGATGCCTTAGTTGATGAGCATGACAAGGATTTAGAGCTGTATGACCTTGATACAAAAGTTAAAAGTATATATGATTAAAAGATTATTGACAGAATATTTTAACTA
>SABI01000367.1 GCA_009929055.1 Spirochaetia bacterium
GTTATACCCGTTCCCATCCCGAACACGGAAGTCAAGCCCTCCTACGCCGATGGTACTGCTGTAAAGCGGGAGAGTAGGTAGCTGCCGGACCTTTTTTTTTCTTTCTTTTGTCTTTGTAATTATTCGTAAATTACTTGCTAAATAATGATATCTTTCATATCCTTACCTTAGATATGTTAATTCCAATTGATAAACCAACACTTAAAAGAAAAGATATGGCTGCCGTCTTACAAACGATGGTAGATGATGCGATAGGTCCTGGTATCTATAGCTCTAATTTCTTAACTTCTTTAGGTACTCTTCTCAATACTCCAAGTTATTCTATAGCATTAAGAACCTTTTCAGATGCTATATATTATGCATTAAAAGCCCTTAATTTACCCCCCTCTTCTACGATAGGAGTAAGTGCCCTCTCTCCCTATATCTATAAAACAGTAATAGAGAGATTAGGCTATACTATTCATATCTTCGATATAGATGAGGAGACGAAAAGTGTAGCTCTAGAAGAGCTCACTATCCACGCCCATTCAATAGATGCCTTATTACTATATGAACCTTTTGGAATACTCACCCCTACTGAAATTAGTGATAAAGAAATTCCTATAATCCTCGACATTTCTCAATCAATTGGGAATATGAGTACCTCTGGTGAACAGAGAGAGGGGATAGATATCTTTATTATGAGTTTTGAAATGAATGATATCATTAGCACGGCAGGGGGAAGTGCCTTAATAATTAATAATAATGATATGGCCTCTTTCATCAAAGATGAACTTACCCTCCTTTACCCATATATTGCTTTAAGTGACCTAAATAGTGCTTTAGGGATTATTCAACTAGCTAATCTCTCTCAAAACATTGCCAAACGACAAGGGATATATAGTGTGTACCAACTCGCTATGAGTAGGAATCGTCATACTCCCTTTCATCAATTTGGTATAGACCAATCCATACAAGGGTATTCATTTCTCTTAATTGTAGAAGGACGCGTAGAAGAGGCAATAAGTTTTGCAAAAAAATATGAAGTCTCTACTACATTAGCTTTTGAACAATCAATTATAAAAGGGCAGTTAGAAAAGTATGAACTTTATCCCCATGCGATTCCTATTGTCTTACGGACACTTAGGTTCCCATTATATCCATTTTTAAGCGAACTTGATGTAAAAAAGGTTGAGAGAGTAATCTCGCAACTACCATAGGAGAACAGGATCAATTGCAATCAAATAATAAAAAGACTATCCATAAAGTATCAATCTTTGCAAATAATAAAAAAGCTGAATCGTCTCAATTAGTTTCAGATATTCAAAACTTTCTCACTTCAAGGGATGTAGCGTATGACACCTACCTTACCTTTGATGCCTACGATATTAAAAAAGTAGACAAAGAGACGAGCCTAGCAATTATCCTAGGGGGAGATGGGACAGTTCTTAGCTGTGCCCGACTTCTTCATGCCTACGGAATCCCCATGCTTGCTGTGAACTTAGGAACCTTCGGCTTTATAACAGAAATAGCAAAAGCTGAGTGGGAAAGTGCCTATCTTGAGTATGAAAAAGGGGTAGCGGCAGTATCTAGAAGACTTATGATTAGGGTGAGTGTTCAGAGAAAAGAAAAAAGAGTCTTTCAATCTCATGGTCTTAATGAAATGACCATCTCTTCAAGTGGCCTCTCTAAAATGATTTCTCTCCATCTCTATATTAATGAAACCTTAGCATCATTTTTTAGAAGTGATGGTGTTATTGTAGCAACTCCTACAGGGTCTACTGGGTATTCCTTGGCAGCAGGGGGCCCTATTTTAGATGTAAATTTAGATGCCCTTATTATTAACCCAATATGTCCTTTTACCCTTTCAAACAGACCTTTGGTGGTAAACGGGGAAGATATTATCAAAGTAATTGTCCCCAAAGGACAAAAAACAGACTTAGCTCTTAGTGTAGATGGGCAGGTGTTATTCCTCCTTGAAGAAGATGATGAAATAGTTATTGAAAAATCTCGTTCAAAAGCATTGCTAATTGAGTCTACAAAGCGTAATTATTATGAAGTAATTCGAGATAAACTTAATTGGTCTGGGGGCTTACATGCTTGAATCTCTCCATATAAAAAACTTAGCACTCATAGAATCAGTCAATATCGATTTTTCTCCAGGTTTTACTATCCTTAGCGGTGAAACTGGGGCAGGGAAATCAATTATCCTTGGAGCCCTTAGCCTCCTATTTGGAGATAAAGTTGACTCCTCCTTAATTAGAAGTGGGATGAATGAA
>SABI01000368.1 GCA_009929055.1 Spirochaetia bacterium
GGATGAAACAGACCTGCATGGAGTTCTTACGATAAAGAGTATATCCAAGCATCTCCTCAAAGAGAGCGCGTACTTCGGAGTCAAAACAACAAACCTTGTCCAATGTCCTGTCCATGGTAAGGTCGTATGCGTCCTCTTTATAGTCAAAGTCTATGCGGTTATTGATAATCCATTCAGGAGAATAAGGGAACGCTTGTTTGGTTTCCAAGTCCAGAATTTCACTTTTCAGACCGACATATTTTGGACTCGCAAATTCGCCTGTCTTCTTGCACTGTAAAGCTATATACTTGTACACCTCTTTCCGCTGTGTGTCTTTTAACTGAGCAATGCGGTCAACCATCTTCCTCTCAAATTCATCTGGATTATTAGAGTAAAGGTGGTCTTTTGTATAGATGTTTACAAGTCCATCAATCCGCACAATATTGCAGTTTGAGAGCATATAGTTGCCAAATCTGTCGTGCAGGAAGCGACCTTTCTCGTCAAAGAACAGTTCCTCAGAAAAAGCCTCGTCGCGGGTGATTGTGTCTATTTCCTTATCATCCAGAGCCCTTAAGTAAATACGCTCTCTTTCAGAGGCATCTTTCCAACCATCAATAGCTAAAATCTCATCTGCTCTTTTAGCTTGAATAATATCTGATTGAAGCTGCTGAATTCTTTGATAGTTCTTTTGATAATTAAGGTAAGCTGTATACTGCTCTTGAAGGTTTTGGAAGTTGCTCTTTAGAACTTCCAACTCTTCAGTTTTCACTTTTATCTGATGCTTAAGTTCAGTTGAACTTTCAGCTACATTGCCCATTCCCTTAAGTAAAGCTGTCTGCTCGCTGACATCTTTATAAGCGCGTTTGTAGCCCTGTAGGATGCGGTCTAACCCCAGGATGGACATTACTGTACTGCGTCTTTTATCAGGTGTAATATCAAGAAACTTCAGAGCTTTTTGATTAGTCATAAAGGAGTTGCAGAACTGGGAGTAGTCCATACCTAATAACTCTTTAACAGCTTTGTTTACTTCAGTGGTTCCTTCAGCCTGAACTTCTCCTGATAATGAAGCTTTAGTCACTGTACGACTAATTGTATACTCACTATCTAAAGCAAAAGTTAAATCTACTTGAAGACTTCCGCCTGATAGACATATAGCATCTTTTACTGTTCCCCTTATGGCAATACTTCCAAATAAAGCAAAGCCTAACGCTTCGATAATAGTGGATTTACCGCTGCCATTAGGCCCTACAATAGTGGTGATTCCATCAGTAAAATCAAACACCTTATGTTTGTACTGACGAAAGGCAGTTAACTTAAGTTGTATCAGTTTCATTCAGTATCTCCACGGCTCTTACATATGCTGCAGGAAGAGTCTCAAACTCCTCACCATCATTTTCTTCCAAATGAAGTGTATATAATGTGTCATCATCTAAATCAATAAAGCCCATAAGCTCTTTGTTCTCACCGATAATATCCCATCGACTGGGTACTAATTTATAAACCATACACGTACTCCTTCGCTTTTACTAAAGTATCAAAAGTCTTAACTTCACCTATACCTAAAACATAATAAGATATATCCCTTTCTGGAAAATACATAATACTTCCAATAAGTTCTGTATCTTTATAAATACCCCATGAACGGGGTATAAATTGAATGGCTACGTCTCCGGTGGTGGTGTTCATTGTCTCTCTCTAATAGCAGCTAAAATATCAAGGGTTACCTTTTCCATTGGCTGTAATCCATCCACAGTAACTGCAATATTTGATTTCGTAAGTTCAGGAATTAATAGTTCCATTTGTCGATAGGTCCTGGCCAGTCTTTCAGGAACTTCGAATTCACTGATATCGACACCATCTTCAGCCCTACTTTGAATTCTTCTTAAAGCCTCAGCCAAAGGAATCCTAATATATACTACCAAGTCAGGAATTAAAGAGGGTATATTCAACTGTCGGTACATATCTACCGCTTTGAAATCGCCATGGATACATTTTACACTTTGATACGCATATGTAGACACAATGGACCTGTCACTAACAGCACACCCACCATCTTTTTTAATAGCCCTAATCATAGTTGCAGAGTTTACCATGTCAGCCATGAATATCAAAGCCCTCTCTAAGGGATGACTTGTTTCCAAAGCTTCAGCGATAACTACGGGGTCAGAAGGGAATCTGAAAGGGGTGGCATCCTTTAGGCTGTCCACCACCCGCTTTACCTGTGTGGATTTACCACACCCGTCTATCCCATCAAGAGCTATCCATAAGGGGTTCCCTTG
>SABI01000369.1 GCA_009929055.1 Spirochaetia bacterium
AGCTAGTAAAAAACTAAACTCCCTAATATACAGAGACATTCCTCTGTCTGCCTGGACAGATGAGGACAATGTAACTTACATTAAGCATTCCAAAGCAGTAGAATGGTGTAAAGCAAAACTTGAGGAGATAAAATGAGAATGTACACCTTGGAAGGTAAGTCAATCTTGGCTTTGAAACAACTTAGGGATTTAATTGCAGTTAATCCTGACTTAACTGTTGAGGAGAAAGAAGCCAACATTAGTGAGATTGACTCTAGGCTACATATAAGGTCAGTAACAAATGCTCTTGTGGAAGGGCAGAAATGGTTGAGGTGGATTAATGGAACTATTAAATAACTTTCTAGCTTCAGATGAACTGGAGATGTTTATAACAGGTCCTGCAGGGAGTGGAAAAACCACTCTCCTGCATAAACTTGTAACAAGATTAGTTGAGTTAAACATTAACTTTTTAGTAGTGGCTTATACCCATAAAGCAAAGGATGTACTAATAAAGAAGTTACCTGAAGGTACTCCTGTTAGAACCTTACACTCATGGCTTAAGAAGAGACCTGGGATTAATCAAAAGGCAAAACATATTAGTGCCTTAATGGTTAATAAGCAGATGGGTAGGCCTGAACCTCTCCAGGTACTAATAGTTGATGAGTTTAGTTTTGTGGGTGAGAAGGATTATTTTAGTATAGGTGAGCTTCAAGATGAGCTAGAACTAGAGGGTACTGGTGCAAAACCTATAAAAGTAATATACTCAGGTGACCTTAACCAACTAAGTCCTGTAAATGATGTACAGGTAATTCTACCTCATAAACCTTATTGGATACAGTTGACTGAAATCCACAGAACAACTACAACTATTAGTAAACCCTTGGGAGAGTTAGTTGAGATGATTGAAGGTAAAAGAGAACCACACTACTTGGAACCTACTCCTCATTTTATCAGAGGAGTTGATTTACTAACTAAGTACTTAGAGGACCCAGAAGAGGATAAGGCAATGTTTGCTTATACTAATAGAGCAGTACAGACATATAATGCACTAGTTCAAGGATATAGTGAACCTAAGCCAGGAGATAGTTTATACTCTACAACTTTAAAGGAGACCTTTAGGTTATCCCACATAGAAACTGAGTACTATGGTGTATGCTTTACACCTAATGGGCCTATTGATAGTACAACTAAGTATAATCTTTTAGGCTTCTTAATCTCAAAAGAGTATATAAAATTCTTTATCATGGATAGTGGGTTAGTTATACCTGGTATATTTGGTTCCTACAATAACAAGGTAATCAGAGAGAGATTAGGCAAAGCATTAGTTGAAGCTAACAAGAAAGAGTTAGAGTCCAAACACCTCTATAGGGAGTATAAGACAGTTAATGAGTTTGTCAGTCAGCTTGACTTTACCCATTGTGCTACCATTCACACCTCACAAGGTAGTGAGTACAAGAATGTGTATATTGACTCACAAGACTTAGCTTTCTGTAGGGACACTCATGAGCAAATGAAGTTACTCTATGTTGGAATGAGTCGTGCAAAAGAATTGATTTATTTGAGTAATTAAGCCCATTATAATATTTGTTTGTACACATACACATCAAACAATTTAAAATGGGTAAATTACCCAAAAGATTGCAGACTATGAGGTATTTTAATGCCTCATAATGTGTGATTTTGATTGAATTTCATTTAAGATTACATTAAGGTTCCCTTAAGGTGTTTTTAAGGTACTCTATGTTATAATTAGGGTATAGTATGAGTACATGGTGTGGCATAAACCCCACTAATTACCCTGAAGAGGGGTTAACTATTTTTAAAGGAGACAGTATGAGTATTTTAGGACAAGAAGAGAAGATTGAATCTAGTGGGATTTTTCTTCAGAAGGATTTAGATGTACTAACACCCAACATTGGTGATAGTCTTGGGTTCTACTTTTTCAGCACAGACAAGCGTTCTGGTGAGGATGGAGAGTTCATGATTTGTGAGGGCCTTATGGTTGACCTCAAAGCAACAACTGTTGAAGCATTAGTTGATACAGCTGAGCCCATTAACTTTATTCCTAGAACAGTTCTAGAGAACAAAATTATTGAGGGTGCATTTGCTAAAGGTAATGTCTACCGTATTGAGAAAACTCTTAATAGAGGTGACACTTACAAAGGTAAGAAAGTAAAATACTTTGCTTGGGACTTGTTTAAAATCAATGCTCCCACAGAGGTAGTTACTAAACTTAACTCAAAGGTTTTAGGCTTACAGGGTAAAGG
>SABI01000370.1 GCA_009929055.1 Spirochaetia bacterium
ATGCGTCTAAAGAGTGCATCAAGGTCACCAATAGCAACAAGCTGACAGAGGATAACATTGATAAGATTCTCTCAATCTATGCTGAGCGAAAAGAGGGAGCCTATATTTCTCGCCTTGTTCCTAACAATGAGATTGAGAGACAGGACTATAACCTATCAGTTAGCACCTACATTGAACAAGAGGACACAACAGAGAAGATTGATATCAAATTATTGAACAAGGAAATTAATGAAATTGTTGCAAGAGGGCAAAAACTGAGGGATGAAGTAAATAAGATAATAGCAGAGATTGAAGAGGTATAATGGATGACTGAACAAGAGGTGTACAAGATAGTTAAACCATTACTTGAAGGATATACTGAAGGCTTGTTTTGGGATTTTAAAAAAGTTTTATATGATACGGCTGAAATAATTAAAGATATTCTAGCTTTCTCAAATAGCAATCATGAGGGAGACAGTTATATCATCGTTGGGGTGAGTGAACCGGATAATAGCGATGAGAGCAATAGGATACAACTAACAACTGAAGATCGTAGACGATTGAATACAGATGCGAATTATCTCTATCTGCCTGGGACTTGGAAAGTGAATGGTCTGAGTTCCAATGACATCGAAAAAATGAATAAGTTTAGTGAAACTTTGACTTCCAAGTTGTCTGCTTCTATGCTAATCAGTCAACCTAAATGTGAATTCTATCCCATCAGTATACGAAAGAATCTGTGGTTGTATGTTATCGTCATTAAGCCTGTTCCTGGAGTATTTATTAGCAAAAAAGACATTACCAAAGACACTAATAGTGAAAAAGTTGTTGTGAAACAAGGTGTACTGTATGTAAGAATCGCAGACACCACTACTATTGGATCAGATACGATAGTTGCCTCTGCTACAGAGTATATTCGGGTTTGGAAAAAATATATTGATTGGCTAGATTCTCATGAATTTCCAAAGTTAGCGGAGGGATGTAATGCATAAACTCTACAAACTCAGCGACGCACTATGCCCAGATGGTGTTTCCATCAAGAAATTAGAGGATTTAGCTCATTTTTCGACTGATAGAATTCATTGGACCAAATTGTCTGCTGATAATTATATAGGTGTTGATAATCTACTCCCAAATAAATCTGGTAAAACAAGTTCAAATTTTATACCTACCTCTGGATCATATACCAAGTATATGATAGGGGATGTATTAATAGGAAACATTAGGCCTTATTTAAAAAAAATTTGGCTTTCTACTGAAATTGGAGGAGCAAGTGGGGATGTTTTAGTACTACAAGTAAATTCGAAGCAAGAATTATCACCAGCTTTCCTTTATTACATTTTGTCTTCTAATAAATTCTTTCAATTTAATATGCAACACTCAAAAGGTGCAAAGATGCCAAGAGGCGATAGAAAGAAAATTATGCAATACTTACTCCCTGTACCTCCATTACCAATCCAAAATGAAATAGTACGTATCCTTGACACCTTTACAGAGCTTACAGCAGAGCTTACAGCAGAGCTTACAGCAGAGCTTACAGCTAGGAAGAAGCAGTATGAATATTATCGTGAAACATTATTCTTGAGTAATCAGGGTTTGCAAAACATAAAAATTCGGTTGGGGGATATTGGACCTGTATCAATGTGTAAGAGAATAATGAAAGAAGAAACAAGCAGTACTGGGGAAATACCATTTTTTAAAATTGGGACGTTTGGGAATACTCCAGATGCCTTTATCTCAGAAGAAACTTATAAAAAATATAAAGCAAAATATTCTTTCCCTAAAAAGGGGGATGTTTTACTATCTGCAGCAGGGACAATAGGCAGGGCTGTAATTTATGAGGGACAGCCATCGTATTATCAAGATTCTAACATTGTTTGGATTGATAATGATGAAGAACAAGTTCTAAATAGATATTTATATTACTTTTATCAACTTAAGCCTTGGAAAGAATCAAAAGGAGGTACAATTTCCAGACTCTACAATGAAGATATTAGAAGAACAATAATCATCGTTCCCCCTAAAAAGAGACAAGAGCAGATTATTGCAATTCTCGATCGTTTTGATGCTCTCTGTAATGACCTTATAAGTGGCCTCCCTGCAGAAATTGAAGCTAGAAAGAAGCAATATGAATACTATCGTGATAAACTGTTGACATTTAAGGAGCTTAAGCAATGAGCTTGTATAACATTGTAGCCACGACTGATGAAAGCACTGTTGTTGCCGAGTATGTACCTGCATATTCACGTTCTGATA
>SABI01000371.1 GCA_009929055.1 Spirochaetia bacterium
GAAGGGCAAAAACCCTTAATGCACTGAACCTTCGATCTCTTCACCTAAAAAGTGCTATTACTGATGTTTCAATTGGATTAAGTGAATACCACTCCTTTGAAGGAGGTGGAGAAACTACAACAAAAGGTCATCCTTTTTATCCCAATATTCCAACTGAAGAAGTATTTACGACACCCATAAAAGATAGTGTAAACGGACTCATCACCACAACAAAACCGGTGAGTCTTCTCGACAGTTTAGTTGAGAATGTTCGATTAGTGTTTAACAATGGTAAAGTAGTAGAAGCGAGGGCAGAGGTAGGAAACGATGTGTTACAACAATACTTAGAAATTGATGAAGGAGCTCGCTATATTGGTGAAATTGCTTTAGTCGATCAAAGAAGTCCTATTTCTCAAGCTAATACTATCTTCCACTCAATTTTATATGATGAAAATGCTTCATGCCATTTTGCCCTTGGTGCTGGCTACCCTACATGCCTAAACCTCCCACAAGGCCTTTCCCTTGAAGAGGCTGGGTGTAACCAATCACTTGTTCACACCGACTTTATGTTCGGGTCAGATGATATGAGTGTAATAGGAATCGACAGAGAAAATAAAGAACACGTTATCATGAAAGAGGGAAAATTTACTCCTTCTTTTGATTTTGAGTAAAGGTGTCCATAATAATCTTTAGTCCATCAAGAGTGTGTTTTGGTCTCACATCATCTACATGGTGTAACAGGGGGGCAATTGTTTGAGAAAGTCCCCCTGTAATGATTACTTTAATTTCACAATTAAGTTCTTTACGAGTTCTTTCAATCATCGAGTCTACAAGACCACTAAAGCCAAACATAATACCACTACGAATAGCTTCATCACTATCTCTACCAATCGCACTAGTGGGAATTTTTAGCTGAACTTGTGGAATTTGGGCAGTATTATTAAATAGAGAGTTTACTGCAGTAATTAATCCTGGAGCAATAGAAGCTCCAAGGATTTCTCCCTTCGCGTTTACTGTAGTAAACGTAAGAGCTGTACCAAAGTCGATGACCATAACAGTATTGTTAGGATAACAGTGGTGACCTGCAACAGCATTAGAAAGTAAGTCAAATCCTAATTCAGGTGGGATACTCTCTCTTACAATACCATTAGCTGTTTCGTGAGAAACCATTAAGGGTTTTGTATTACTTACTGTTTTTACAACTTTTTCAAAACTTCGAGTGAGGTTTGGAACAACAGAACAAATAATTGAAGCATCAATAAGCTTTGGATCTAAATTTGTTTGTTTCAACATAGATTCAATGATTACATAATATTCATCACTCGTTTTTTTGACATCACTATTGATTCTCCAGTCAGCTACCCAAGAAGAGCCATCATGAAGAGCCATCACTACATGTGTGTTTCCAATATCTACTACTAAAAGCACTTGATTAGCCTCCTAAATCTCTACTCCACTATGACCACTATAATATGAATCTCTCAAAGCTCTTACTTCTTCATTTGCAAGATACTCTTCAAGCTTCATCATTCTATCAATCACATTCCCATTAGGGGCAAACTCAATAATTCTATTTGCAATTGTGTCAACAAACTGATGGTCATGTGAGTTAAATAATAGTACTCCAGTAAAATCAATGAGTCCATCGTTGAGAGCTGAGATAGCTTCTAAATCTAAGTGACTAGTGGGTTCATCAAGAACGAGGACGTTTCCAGCCTCAAGCATAATCTTACTAAGCATACACCTTACTTTTTCTCCACCACTTAGGACAGTACAGTCTTTAAGGGCATCATCTCCACTAAAGAGCATCCTTCCTAGAAAAGAGCGGACGAAAGTTTCATCTTTTTCTACGCTGTATTGACGAAGCCAATCGGTGATGCCGATATGTTCTGTGAAAAATTCATGGTTATCTTTAGGGAAGTAACTTTGTTTTGTAGTGACTCCCCACGTAAAGGAGCCTTTGTCAGGTCTAACTTTTCCACATATAATTTCAAAGAAGAGAGTTTTTGTTAAGTGAGCTGGTCCAACAAAGGCTATTTTATCACCATTGTTTACCATAAGATCAAAGTTTTGAAGAACTTTTTCTCCATCGACACTTTTTGTAAGACCTTTCACCTCTAAAATATTCTTACCTGGATCTCTTTCTGGTTTGAAGGCTACATAAGGGAATCTTCTACTCGATGGCTTAATATCATCAATGGTGAGTTTCTCTATAAGCTTCTTTCTACTTGTAGCTTGACGGGCTTTCGAGA
>SABI01000058.1 GCA_009929055.1 Spirochaetia bacterium
CACCAATATATGGATGTGGTTGCTCATAATTACCCAGGCAAAAATTTCCAATCCTTTTTCACTTTGGCAAAATTTCAAACTATCAATGAGAATATCACGACACGATTGCCGTGTGAAAAGATCAATCCAGAAAACTACCCTCAAGGTAAGGAAGTACGCGGCAGATTGGTCTTTTATTTGATATCCTGTTGGCATAGTCTTTCGATAATAGTAACTTTCTTACCAAGGTCTGCAGCTCTAAAAGCTGCAGTATACCCACCAGGTCCTCCTCCAATTACTATTAATTCTCTCTTCTCTTCTTTCATAACAACGTCCTTTTCATGTCACTTAAGAGTGTCGATAGATAGGCAGTAAATCTCACTCCACTCGCTCCATCAATAACCCTGTGGTCATACGAAAGGGAGAAGGGAAGAATGTCACGAGGAACAAAGGACTCTCCATTCCACACCGGTTGTTTTTCCATTCTTGAAACTCCCAGAATTGCTACTTGTGGAGGATTAATGATAGGGGTGAAGAACGTTCCACCAATTCCACCTAAACTTGAGATGCTAAAAGAAGCACCTGATAAGTCCTCTCCTTTAAGCTTTCTCTCCCTTGCCTTACTACTAAGGGCATCAAGTTCAATTGCAATTTCAGTTACACTTTTTGTATCAGCATCTTTTACAACAGGGACAACGAGTCCTTCTGGTGTATCTACGGCAATGCCAATATGATAATAATGCTTTAAAATAAGTTCATTTGTTGCTTCATCAAAAGATGAATTGAGGGCAGGGAACTTTTTTAGTGCTACTACTACAGCTTTTATAATAAAAGGAAGAACACTTATACTCACTTCAGATTTAGCTCTCTTTAACTCTTCTTTTACTAATTTTCTAAACGCCTCAAGTTCAGTTACATCAGCTTTGTCTGCCTGAAATACGTGAGGAATGCGCTGCCAGCTTTTTTGTAAATGGGGCCCTGATATCTTTTGAATTCGAGAGATTCCTTTACGCTCAGTTTCTCCATACACAGAGAAATCTTCTAGTTCTAATGGAGTAGAGGTGCTTACTGACCCCTTATTCTCTATAGCATCCTTTACAAAAGATTGAACATCAGAGTGAAGAATTCTCCCATGGGGCCCTGTCCCTTTGAGTTTATCGAGGGGAACACTTAACTCCCTCGCATATTGCCTCAAGGAAGGGGTTGCATGATAGACAGCTCCTAGCTGCTGCTCGTTAATGAGCTCTTGTTGATCATTTTTAATCGGAGTTTTTTCTTCAGCAGGTTTTTCTTTCTTAGACTCTTCCTTCTTAATATCTTCTTTTTTAACTTCCTCTTTCTTAGGTTCCTCTTTTTCTGAAGAAGGCTCTTTCTCTTCTTTAGGTTCTTCTTTCTCTTCTTTAGGAGCTTCTTCTTCTCCTTCAACTTCAATATCTGCAACAAGGGTATCTTTAGAGACAAGATCTCCTTCTTTGAGATACATCTTCTTTATTGTACCAGAGTAGGGGGAGGGGATATCAGTAACTGCTTTTTCACTCTCTAGTGAAAGAAGAGAATCTTCTTTCTCTATTTTCTCTCCCTCTTTGATATAGACATCAATAATAGCTACATCAGAGAAGTCTCCAATGTTTGGTATAAGTATCTTTTTTTCAGCCATTTTCTTTTCTCCCCTAACTCAACATAGGATTTGGTTTATCAACATCGATTTTATAAAGCTTAATAGCTTCACTTACTTTCTTATAAGGGATAGTTCCTTCATCTGCCAACCCTTTGAGAGCAGAGATTGCTATATAATAGCGGTCAACTTCAAAGAATGTTCTTAGTTTTTCTCTTGTATCACTTCGACCAAATCCATCAGTTCCAAGAATAGTGACGTTTTGAGTAGGGATTAGTCGTCTGATTTGTTCACTATAAGCTCTAATATAGTCGGTACTTATTACTGCTGGCCCTTTATGGCTTTTCATAAGGGAAGTAAGATACGATTCTTTTTTCTCTTCTTCAGGATGGCTCATGTTATAGCGTTCAGCTTCTACCCCATCTCTGTGAAGTTGGTTAACTCCCGGAATGCTAAATATAGTGGACTCTACATCAAAGTCTTTTTTAAGAAGTTCGCTAGCCGCAAGAACTTCTCTGAAAATTGTTCCACTGCCTAATAGGTTCACTTTTACCTTACTTTTCTTAGGTGCCTCTTTATAGATATAAGCACCTTTAATAATTCCCTCTTCCACCCCTTTAGGCATTTCAGGATGAGTATAGTTTTCATTCATTAATGTGATGTAATAAAAGACATTTTCATTATCTTCATACATTCTCTTTAGTCCATCTTGAATGATTACCGCAAGTTCATAAGAGAACGTTGGGTCGTATGAGAGGCATGTTGGATGTGTTGCAGCAATAAGGAGGCCATGGCCATCTTCATGTTGAAGTCCTTCCCCATTAAGGGTTGTTCTTCCAGCAGTTGCTCCCATGAGGAACCCTTTCGCTCTACTATCTCCCGCTGCCCAAATGAAGTCATCAACTCTTTGGAATCCAAACATTGAATAGAATGTATAGAATGGAATCATTGTGAGGTTATGGTTTGCATAGCTTGTTGCAGCTGATATCCAAGAAGAGATAGCTCCAGCTTCAGTAATTCCCTCTTCAAGAATTTGTCCTTTTACATCCTCTTTATACCACATCAAAGAGTCTGAATCTTGTGGTTCATACAATTGCCCTGTAGGTGCATAAATTCCTATTTGTCTAAATAATCCTTCCATCCCAAAAGTTCGTGCTTCGTCAGGTACTATAGGGACTATTCTAGAGCCGATTCTTTTATCTTTTACTAATTTTGTGAGCATTCTCACAAAGGCCATTGTAGTTGAGAGTTCTCTCTCTTTACTACTAGTGAGCATTTCAGAAAAGTCTTCTAGGGTGGGAACAGTTAAGGTCTCTCCTTCTGTGTTTCTAAAAGGGACAGGACCACCCATCACACGGCGTTGACGAGTAATAAATTCTCCTTCAGGACTTTTAGGGTCTGGTTTAATGAAGGGGAGGGCTTCTAATTTATCATCTTCAAGTGGCACATGGTAGCGGTCTCTAAATGCAATAAGAGCCTCTTTCTCCATTGTCTTTTGGTTATGAGTCCCCATTGTTGCTTCAGCAGTCTTACCCATTCCATACCCTTTTACTGTTTTAAAGAGTATTACAGTAGGTTGACCTTTGTGGTTATGAGCTTCTTGGAAGGCTGCATAGATTTTCCTTGGGTCGTGTCCACCTCTCGTGAGCTGCCATAATTGTTTATCTGTTTTATCAGCAATGAGGCTTTTTAGGTACTCATCATCACCAAATATCTTCTCTCTTAAATACTCAGGTCCTTTTGTTTGAATTGTTTGGAATTCTCCGTCAACCATGCTTGATAGTTTTCTTAACAAGACTCCTTTGGTATCACGTTCAAGGATTGAGTCCCATTCAGTTCCCCAAATCACTTTGATAACGTTCCATCCAGCTCCTCTGAATTTTCCTTCTAGCTCTTGAATAATCTTTCCATTTCCTCTCACAGGTCCATCAAGTCGTTGTAAGTTACAGTTCACCACACAAATGAGGTTATCGAGATTTTCTCTTGCTGCTAAAGAGAGGGCACTTAAGGATTCTGGTTCATCGCTCTCTCCATCTCCCATAAAGATCCATACCTTTCTATCTCCAACTTCCTTGAATTCTCTTGCTTCGAGATACTTCATAAACCGTGCTTGATAAATTGCCATAGAAGGGCCAAGACCCATAGATACTGTAGGAAATTGCCAAAAATTAGGCATGAGGTAAGGATGGGGGTAGGAGGATAGTCCTTTCCCATCTACTTCCCTTCTAAAATTTAGAAGTTGCTCTTCAGTAAGACGCCCTTCTACAAATGCTCTTGCATACATTCCAGGAGCAGAGTGTCCTTGGAAGAAAATCATATCGGCTCCATACTTTGAATCTGGTCCTTTAAAGAACCAGTTAAATCCGACTTCATAGATAGCAGAAGAGGATGAGAAACTGGCTATATGGCCTCCGAGTCCACTATGATTCTCATTTGCTTTGGCAACCATAGCCATTGCATTCCATCTCACATACGCAGAAACATTTCTTGCAATGAGTGAATCATCTTTTGGTATTACTGCGGTCTTATCTTTAATAACTGTATTTACATAGGGACTTACTACTCCAGGAGAGGTTTGTACCCCATTATTTCTTGCTGTTTGGGTAAGTTCCCCAAGTAAGAAGTCTGCTTTGTCAGCTCCTTCATTCTTTATAACCCCTTCAATCGAATCTAACCAATCTTTGGTTTCTAAAGGATCTGGATCGTGATAAACTTGTCTACTCATTGCATATCCTCCAATGTGTGAAGTAGCACATATTAAGCTCATATATATTTTTAAGCTTTTGTACGTATAAGATAACAATACTCTCTATAGATGGGCAACTCAATGAAAATATTTCTATAACGAGTATATAAGTTAAATGGATACAAAATGAAACTTTCCTCTATTGATTCATTGAAAAATGCATATGGAGTTCAAAAGAGGCCATCAGGGGGCCCAAAGAGGGCCACTGAGCGTAGCAATATGGGTCACCCATCTAAACTGGCCAAGGTAAATTTTGTATTAACTTTTCTCAATCAAAATAGTAAATCCATTATTGAGTAATCTTCGCCGAACACTACCAGCAATAGCATAATTATTATTAGCTTCAACAAAATTATTCCAATCCGAAAGTTCATATTGAGATGTTGCTATCGTCGTTGTACCTCTTTCATCTCTCATTTTTATGAGAGAAAATAAAATGACAGATCGTTCTTGATCTAAATAGTTTATGAGGAAATCATCAAGAATCAAAACTTGTATTCTGCTGTAAAATATGAGCTTCTTTTTGGCTTCTTTTTTGGTTGTGATGAAGAGCTTGATCCAACTGCTTTACAGGAAGTAACAAATTTTGAACTCACCGCAGGGGAAGTCTCCTTGCAACTTTCATGGACTAATCCAGTAGATAGTGATTTTTTAGAGGTTGAAATCTTCTATAAAAAAGAGGGAGAGGCCCTATACACTCAATTTTTAGGGGTGATCAATCCCAATAAAACAATTATTCATTCATTAGAGAGTGAGGCCCTTTACTACGTAAAAATTAAATGTCTCTATAGTAATCCACAGAGAATAACAGATGGGCTAGAGAGGAGTAAAAGAGTACTTAATGATGATATTCCCCCAGATGTTACAGAAGTTTCTTTTATAGAGGGAAATAATAGCCTCACAGTAAGATGGACAAACCCCGATATTATAGATTTTGATAGAGTCGAAATTGAATATGGCTTTTTATTAGGTGAGTATACCGATATAGAAGAGCCGCTAGACTCAGAGGGGACGCTTGTTGATTCTCTCCTGCGAGACAGCACCTACTATTTTAATTTTGTCGTCTTTGATACTCAAGGTAAAAATTCAAAAGGAATATCAGAGCATGCGAGCACTTTTCCTTATCATCTAAGAGATGAAGGCCCCTCGGGTGGATTAATCTTCTATGTTGATCTAAGCGCCCCACATGGATTTAAATATTTAGAAGCAGCCCCTTCAGCATGGAAAGGCCTTTCACGTCCTACAGGTCCTTGGGCAACAGGAACAACCGCCCCAGGACTAGATATAAATTACTCTCAAATTATTGTTAATACAACTGATACTATCTATAGTGGAGAAGAGAATACAGTAAATATGGTAGCTGCACACCCAAATCCTTCTAGTTTCCCTTTTGCAGCAGATCGGTGTGATCAACTTATCTACAATGGAGCCGACGATTGGTTTCTCCCCTCTATAGAGCAACTAAAGGCTATGTATGATAATCTTCATAATATTCCATCCCCTGTAGGGAATTTCGATGAAACTACATATTGGGCTTCTGTCCAGGCAAGTAGGGCTACGTATGCTAAAACATTAGATTTTGATGGCAAAGCAGTCGTAGAAGAATACAAGCCAGAAGCTCATACAGTTCGTCCTGTGAGGGCTTTTAGCTATTCTAATATAGTTTCTACTCCAACAATCACTACTAATCCAGAGGCGCCATACTCACCAGGAACTACATATACTGTTACTATCACATGTGTGCCAGCGGATGCAGAAATCTATTACACAACAGATGGATCCGAAGTGAGTGAAGAGAGTACTCTCTATAGTAATCCTTTCACCTATACAACACTCGCTGAGTCAGGCCCTCCCATACAAGCAAAAGGGTATAAAGCTCATCATGATTCTTCTTATGTTGCAGTTAAGGAGATGCTGATTCCTGTAGAAGAGGAGTAGAACTCTGGAATGCCTTTGTTATTTCTAGCAATCTCATTCATAGAATACTTATCACTTTTTTTGGTTATTATTTGATAACTAAATATATAAAAAGGCTAGTTATTTAAAGAATATTGAGAGTTTTATCTTCTTAAAAGGTATATTATAAAAATAAACATGGTATCATACGACTTAAATTCGATTAGGGATGTTGGAAGTGATGAGCAAAAGAAACAAATTTGTATAGAAAAATAAAGACAATAAGGATGCAACAAGTGGATTTAGATTTAACAAACGAAAAGGTTGATAATATGGATGCTGCTCACCAAGAAACATTTAATCCTCTTGTTGTGTATAAAGATTACATTGATTTAGAAAAAGTGAGGCTCCTTCTTGAAGGAGTCCAAATCTCAATGGGACTAGTGTCAGCAATTGTCTCTCTCGAAGGAGAGCTCATTGCTCGATCGAATATATCGAGCTTCTGCTCTCGTTTCCATATTCGTGATAAAGCATGTTCTAGTCGCTGCAGAGAGAGTATTGCAGAACTTACTGAGATGGTAAGAGTGAGTAAAAGTTATCAATACCATACCTGCGCTAATGGATTAGTAGAGGTTGCTATTCCTATTATGATTAATGGATTTCATGTTTCAAACCTTATCTCCGGGCAGTTTTTCTTTGAAGAACCAGATATCGATTACTTTAGGAATCAAGCTAAAGAATTTGGGTTTGATGAAGAGTTGTATATCGAGTCAATCAAGGAAGTGCCTATAGTTTCTAGAGAGAGAGCAAAAAAAACTATCGAATACTTACTCCTTAATACCCAAATGTTTGGTGAATTAACGTATCAAAAACTAAAACTTGCTGAATTAAATCAATCCGTTTTGGAGAGAGAGGCTACACTCCTTAAGAGTGAAAAGAAATATAAAGTGTTATTTAATAGCTTCCCTTTAGGCATATCCATTACAGATTCACAGGGAAATATTGTAGAGAATAATGAAAGAGCTTCTCTATTGTTAAACCAGATGCACCAACAAAAGAGTGAAGGAAATGAGAAGGTCTATCTTATTCGACCCGATGGAAGTGTGATGGCAAAAGAAGAGTGTGCTGGAGTGAGGGCTGTTAAAGAGAATCGATTGATAGAAAATATAGAAATGGGGATAGTTTCTCAAGAAAATCCTCCTGTGTGGATTCGTATGACTTCTTGCCCACTAGAACTCGATGACTACGGGGCAGTAAGCACCTATGTAGATGTTACTGGCCAAAAACAAATGGAGCATAATTATGAATCTCTCTTCAATTCTATGCTTAATGGTTTTGCCCTCCATGAAATAATTGTGAATGAGCAAGGAGAGCCGATAGATTATCGTTATATTGCAGTAAACCCCGCTTTCCAAGAGATGACTGGCCTAAAGGGGACAGACATTATCGGGAAAACAATTTTAGAGATAATGCCTAGTATAGAGAAGTATTGGATAGAGGAGTTTGGAAAAGTTGCCTTAACTGGCATTCCCCTCATATATGAAAACTATGTTTCCTCCTTGGATAAATATTTTGAAGTTACTGCCTACCAACCTTCAGCTCATAGGTTTTCTTGTTTTTTCACCGATATAACAGAGAGGATAGCATCAGGGAGGGTGATAAAGAAGCGTTTGGAGTATGAACATCTTGTTACCACAATTTCTCAAAAAGCAACAAAAGTCGAAGATATATCTATTTTTATGGAAGAAACTCTTGCTTCAGTTGGAAAGATACTCAATGTTTCTAGGGTCTATATTTATGAGAATGATTCAAAAGATTGTGTAGATAATACTTATGAGTGGTGTGCACAAGGCATTGAGGTAACCCAAGAAGTTATGCAAGATGTTCCATCAGGAGATGCTATGAGATGGTGGAACGATAAGATGTTAAATAATGAAGTTATCTCCTACTCTAACATCCTCGATATTCCAGATGAAGCAACAATTAAGATCCTTAGCTGGCAGAATATTAAATCAATCCTTGTTGTTCCCCTATTTGTAAAAGGCTCCTATTTTGGGTTTATGGGGTTTGATGATTGTCTTACCTATCGAAAATGGCCAGAAGTTGATATAGATATCTTGTTTTCGATATCACTCACCATTTCTACAGTTATTGAGCGAGATCTATTAGCTAAAGAGTTAGAATTTCAACACAACCATGATGTTCTCACCCGTATCTATAATAGAAGGTTCCTTGAACAAGAATTATCGAGAATGGAGGATGAAAAATATTTACCCCTTTCTATTATTATTGCCGATACAAATGGACTTAAGCTTGTTAATGATTCTTTTGGTCATAAAATGGGAGACCAGATACTCATAGAGGCAGCCTCTATCTTAAAAAAGAACTGTGGCCCACATGATATTGTCGCCCGTTATGGGGGAGATGAATTTGTTATGCTTTTGCCAAATACTGACAATGAAGAGGTGAGAAAACGTCTCAATCAGATAGATAATATGGTGAAGAGTGTTGAAATTGCCTCCATACAATTAACTCTCGCTTTTGGCCATTATACTCGTATGAGTATGGATGAAGAGTTTAACATGGTTTTTAAAAGTGCAGAAGATTTGATGTATCGTAACAAACTTACTGAGAGTGCAAGCAACAAATATAAAACAATAGGCCTCACAATGAACTCTCTATTTGCTAAAAGTAAGAGAGAGTTAGAGCACTCCAAGAGAGTGAGTAAGTTGTGTGAATTTATAGCCATTAAGATGAATTTTTCCCCTCGAGAGATAAATCGAATGCGAGTTGCTGGCCTTATGCATGATATAGGTAAAATTGGGATATCAGAAAATATTCTTAACAAGCCAGCTTCACTCACATCTGTAGAATGGGAAGCGATGAAAAGACATCCTGAAATAGGGTATAGAATACTCTCCACAAGTAGTGATTTCGCCGATATATCGAAAGCCATTCTCGAACATCATGAATGGTGGAATGGAGAAGGATACCCTAGGGGGATTTTAGGGGAAGATATCTCCATGCAAGCAAGAATTATTGCAATAGCTGACTCTTATGACGCGATGACAACAGAGAGAGTCTATAAAAAAGCCCTACAAAAGGACGAAGCAAGAGAGGAAATAAAGAGGTGTAGTGGAACTCAGTTTGATCCATCAATAGCACAAGTCTTTATTAAACACTTAAGTGAATTCGCATATAGTGAATAAACTTTCTTCTTACGAGAACAACAAAGTACTATTAATTCAACAAGAGATACTCTTATGACAAGAAGCCATAAGAGTATTAATTATTTTTAGTTCTTTAAGTTCTCTTCTAATGCCCGCAGGAAGAAACCTACATCACTGACTATTCCGACTGCTTGAGAGCTCCCTCTGTCACTCAGTTTAGTGACAACAGCAGGGTTAATATCGATACAGATTGTCTTCACCCAGGAGGGGGTCATGTTGCCAACTCCAATGGAGTGAAGCATTGAAGAGAGCATGATAATAAGATCAGCTCCTTTAATAATTTCAGCATATTCACTTTGAGCTTCTATCATATCGGTAACAGTTTCAGGAAGAGGCCCATCATCTCTTATAGATCCAGCAAGTGAGTAGGGGATATCTGCTTTAATGATTTCATACATTAATCCACATGTTAATACGCCACTCTCTACAGCTTGTTTCATCGACCCGCTTCCATAAATCATATTAATACTTCTCATATGATGGCTATGCCCATGTTCAGCAACTTCCCCTGTTTTTAGGTCTACTCCTAAACTTGTTCCATAAAAGCGTAATTCTAAATCATGTACAGCGATGGCATTTCCTCCAAGAAATCCATTTACATAGCCCCTTCTTACAAGCGAAGCGAGGGCATCAGCACCACCGGTGTGCACTACTACCGGCCCTGCTACTACAACAGTTTTTCCACCACGCTCTTTTATAGATCTTAGCTCTTTTGCTAAAGAGGCGACAGCAGTATCAACAGAGCGCTCTGAAGAGACAGTATTTGTCATAAAGGCAAATTCACTTTTACTTTTATCTCCTCGATCACTATCTGCTGGAAATATTCGTATAGCGTCACTTCCAATTACAACGAACATATCTTTCTTTAAGTCCCTTAATTTATAACAGATAAAAGAATCACTCTTTTTATCATACACCAATGCCCCATCCATTCTTTGAAGAGAAACTTGATACCATTTCCCTTTATAAAAAACTTCTGTTCTATGGTTACTTGTTGAATAAAAATCTAGCGGAGCATGTTTATCTTTATCTACTTCGACTAGAGAGGCAGAAGGGACAGATTGTTCAAATATTCCAAAAAGTTTAAGAGAGGGAAGAATTGAATCTAAAAGAGACTCATCAGCTGCAATTAATTCAAGGATAAGATTAGAAGTTTCTTCCGGGGTTTTTCCCACCCCAAAAGAGATGATTCTATAATCTCCCCCTTTTGCTAAAATCGTGTTAAGAATTTGAGAGAGAATTCCTGAATCTATTAGATGTCCTTGTGCTTGTACAATTCGTGTTTTCATATTATCCCTTCTATAAAGTAATTATTATCATGCTTCTCTCAAGAGAGGCATACTCATACATCTTGGTCCCCCTCGGCCCCGAACAAGTTCTGATCCAATGATGGGAATTACCTCTATACCATGCTTTCTCAAGTTTTCATTAGAGACAATATTCCTTCTGTAGGTGACAACGACACCAGGCTCTAGGGCTAAGGTGTTTGTACTATCATTCCACTGTTCTCTTGCACTAGCAATGTTATCGAGGCCCCCATTTTTAATAATGTCGACACTCACCACCCCTAAAGCTCTACTAAGGGCCTCTTTTAGCCCTTTCTCTTCATGGATATAGAGGGAATCTTTCCTTTTTTTGGTAATTGAGAATACTTTTAGGGCGGGTTCCACTCCTCCAAAGAGGACAAACTTGTCTCTGTCGACCATGGTAAAGATTGTATCGAGGTGCATATAGGCTCGAGTAAAAGGAATTTGTACCACTAAGATTTCTTTGAACCCTTCTCCCCCTTCTTCAATAGGAGCCATCATCCTTCTCGCAAAGGATTCTATTGCCCATACTTCAGTTCGAGCACTACTGCCGATAACTGCAGTAGTTTTATTGATGATGAGGATATCTCCCCCTTCAATAGTGCTACCACGAGTATAATCACTATGAACCGTAGTTGATGAAAATAGTGAATGGTGGGTAGAAAGGAGGTTCATAAGATAACTTTCTCTCTTTCTATACTCATTTTTCATCACATTTATGTGCATAGCTGAGCCAACAATAGTTGCAGGGTCTCGTGTAAAATAGAGGTTCGGGAGGGGAGAGATATAAAAG
>SABI01000372.1 GCA_009929055.1 Spirochaetia bacterium
AACCACTCCAAGGTGTTATACGCATAGCTGTAACCTAACTTCCATTAAACTTACAATTTAATTAGTATACATAGGAAAATCCTATGGTAAATGGGCTTGCCATGCACATTTTGAACTAAAGACATAAACCACTGGACAGCGTTACGCGCCAGTCAATTTAGGTTTCCATTAGACAAATAGATTAATCAATATCATAGGAAAAGCACTATGGTATGTGGGCTTGCCATGCAAATTTTGAATTTTTGATATAAACCACAATTTAGTGTTATACACTTTTAAAAAATAATTAATATGAAAGTTTTTTTTGAAAAAGAAGTCGATTCAATTCAGAGCATTGCAATTGACAAATTAGTTGAACACCCTTATCATAAAGAGGTGTATGAATCATCCCCTTCAAGTATGTTGGAGGAGTCAATTAAAAGGACAGGGGATAAACCCATTTATCCAATTGTAGTAGTTCCCAATCCAGAGAATGACATGTATTGGGTTGTATCAGGAATGGGTCGTCTTGCCACTTTGGTTCAATTAGGTCAAAACGAAGTTGAGGTAAAAGTACTCCCCTACCCATGTGAGGAGACAGTAAAGAACCTAATTGTTGACCTTAACAAACAGAGAATTAAAACTGGCAAGGAAAAATTGATGGAGTTCAGACATTACTGCAACATGTATCCCCCAAAGAAAGGAGTTAGAGGTTATAACCGCTATGAAATAATTGGAAAAGAACTTAATCTGTCCAAGGACCAGGTTAAGGAATTATTGATTACTAATGATTTCTATTGCGGTGAAGGGGATATCGTCCTTGAGAGGATATTTGACAATACTCTTTCTAATAACCAAGCTAATACACTTAAGAAGTGTGTCGAACAGCAATTAGAAAAATTCAATTCAACGGATGTATTTGAAAAACTGAGCCACGGCAATTTTGACTTCAGTCGTTTAGACTACGGACTTAAACACCTTGACCCAAGAGATGAAACTGAATACAATCTTCTGAAGTCCTACTTGACAAGAGGAATTACACTAATGGAGTTTCAGAAAAAATTAGAGCAGTACGGCAAGGTAGAAAATAGAGTAAAAAACCATGAAGACAACAAAATTCACATTCCTTCAAATATTGACGAATTCACACTTGGCAACGCTCACATTATTAAAGGAGACAATACTAAGGTTGAATTTACCAATCCTTACGAGAAACCTGTGAACTGTATCATTGGCTCACCTCCATATGGAGATAGGCGTACAAATGGTGATGGACAAAGGAAAGAAACAGGCCATGGCATGAATGGTCAAGAGTATGCAGTTTATCTTGCAGAGACATATCAAAAATATGTCCCTTTCCTTGCAGAAGATGGTTCTATATATGTTATAGTTGATGAATACAGACTTGATAACGGATCATTCTCATGTTACCTTGAACATTTTGTTATTGAAATGGTGAAAAGAGGTCTGTTTTTAGTAGGTCGTTATATATGGTGGAAAGACAACCCTATGCCTCGTAGTTATGCAGACAAGGATATGGTTGCCGGCTATGAAATGGTCTACCGATTCTCAAAAAGTTCCAACGATTATTACTGCAATGATGATTTATTTCTCGAGTTGGATAAGACTACCATAAAGGGATTTCAAGAGGGTTGTACAAATTCTGACAAAAAAGGTAACACAACAAGAGGTACTGAATATTATCAGTCACACCTTAAAAAATTGAGGAATACACTAAGTGACCAAACATGTCGGGATATAATAAAAGGGAATGTTGCAAATCCTGAGGATTTTTTCAGACAGGAAGAAGAGAAACGGCACACCTCTACTTCTCCAATATACCTAACCTCTACACTAATTTTGGAATCAACACGACCAAATGATGTTGTAGTTGACATATGGAATGGAGTTGGTAACACTATGACCTCTGCACTACTCCTAAACAGGAAGTACATAGGTGTTGAGATGGAGGATAATTATTTCCAACAATCCGTTAGAAGACTAATAACAACTGAACAGTGGCTTTCTGAGGTCACTAAAGAAGTTAAAAATACTCTTAAAGAATACACTGGAGAGATAACACCCTCTTCAGAATTCTCAATTTCTATTCCAGTTGAACAGGTCTATGTTGAGTCATAATTAACTAAAGGGTATGATACTGCACCGCATTAATAAATTCTCTTTGGGGAGACTGGGTTTAAATAAGAACACAACCAGTCTTCCTGTGAGAATGGTGCAAATTCAAACC
>SABI01000373.1 GCA_009929055.1 Spirochaetia bacterium
ATATACGCTAAAAGGAAGAAAATCAGTAAACCAAGTATAAGTTTTACTGCATTCCTTAATGTAATCAATTTTGAGAATGCAATAAATGAATAGACAATCATGAGTACAAAAGCCCCTCTCCCTCCGGGAATTATTACCATAATTACTTGTAAAATCAAAAAGATTACTTGAAAAATCTTAATTGATACTGATGAGAAAGCTCTTGATTCAGTATGATTTGAGCTATAAATCAGAACATATAAATTCAGCCCATACGCGAAAGCAGTATAATAAGAAGCTGCTTGATACGATGCTCCGCCCATAATACTAAAAGCCGCTCCAGAAATAAAAGGAACTAAGATAGAAACAATAGAACCGGCTGTTATAGAAATCATTACAATAATGATTGGGATAAATAAATCAATATCTTTTTTTGCTATATAGTATCCAATAAACAGCGAAGGCAACGAAAAAGCTAAGAATGAATTAAATTGACTCTGTTGTAAAGAAATTGCTGAAGTACTCGATATTCTTCCTAAGATCAGAGATGCTAATACAAATATCGGGAATCCGATTAAGAAGACTATATCAATTATCTTGATTTTTCGTGTTACTAATAGTGTTAAAAGGCTAAGTCCAATATTTATAACACCAATGCCTGTCATTAGGATAATATAAATTGCTGAAGACTCTGAACCAAGATAAACATATCCAGACAGTGCAGCAATAGAGAAAAATAATTCTACTTTGAAGATACTCAAAGCCATAAAGTATGGAGTGAGTTTTCGAGCATTGAACATAATAAATAAACATTTCCTTCGTTTGATATTGGAATTCTTGGAATTCTCACCTGGTTCCTATGCGCCTATTGGCTTGTCAGCTCTTCTTCTCTTGCTGCCATACTGTTCGCAAGTAAGAACTGGCCAATGCGGCGCTACGCTTTCCTGGGTAAGCGAGGATTCTGATTACTCTTCAAGTCATTTTCCATATCTCTAAAAAATCTTTCGCAGATATCAAACCCATCATTCTGCTGTTTTTCGGCATCATCAAATTTCTGGAAATAGTCTTGGGGATTATATCGTTTCCCATCTAGATATACTCTACCGATGTAACGAGCGCTAAAAGCATATACTTTCAATTCAAAAACGTTGTTTTTGAAATTGAAGTCCTTCTTACATACCAGAATTCCTTCTTTTTCTACATCGTCTTCTGAAATATGCCTACTCATAACTCGCTCAGAAACTGGAGTATCTCCTGCTTCTCTTTCTTGAGAGTCTGGTCACTAATATCAATCGCTG
Organism: Spirochaetia bacterium; assembly: GCA_009929055.1. GTDB lineage: Bacteria > Spirochaetota > Spirochaetia > Sphaerochaetales > Sphaerochaetaceae > SABI01. The sequence goes on from SABI01000373.1 coordinate 1,278, forward strand.
GCTGGAAAATGCTGAGATTGCCTTCGAAGTGGTTAAATTCGTTAAGAAGTGTTTTTCTTGAAGTAAGAAATACTCTCTTTCGTACAGCATCTCGACCTTTTCCTTTAAACGCTTTGCTTATCATTTCCCCTAATTGATCACATCTTCTTGTTTCAGGTAACTTCTCTTTTAGCTTCTTTTCTACCATCAATCTCAAGTAAAGATATGTCAATGAGTGCTTCAATGTTTTGTTCAAAAGAGGAAAAGCATCCACATTGAGAATATCTTGATCAAGGAGTTCAACATTTAAGATATCTTCTCCTGACACCTCACATGCTTGTGTAAAGTCAAAGTTGATTGGCTTGAGCAACTCCAAATAGAGAGCAACAAGATCAATCTGTTCATTATTTTCTCTATCATCGAAGTGCATGAGCGAAGTGAGTGTCTCATATGATTGATCCCCACTGATTGAAGAATAGCCTCGAAGAAATGGAATCATCGATATAAGAAAGATTCTTTGATCTTTGACTTCTTTCAGCACCTCTCCTCTAAAAGCCTTCAGCAGGTCTTTCAAGCTGATAATAAGCTTTTTCTCACTGTCAGCTACCTTGATAAACCCATTCTCTGCATCTTCGGTATTATTCAAAAGGTAGAGAGAGTAGCAATTTCTATATTGAGCTTCCAATAACCTGAGCAACTCTACAGTGTGGGTAAGGACAAGGCATTGTTTCTCCTCAAGAATCTTAACCAGGCTATAGACGACCTTGTTTTTATAAATGGAATCAAAACTCGATATAGGATCGTCTATGACAATGATTGGTTCTTTCTGGTTCTTGGCTTTGAGAAACTCAAAGCTCAAAGAGAGAAAGTTTTGTTCTCCTGTGCTCAACGGTAACTTTGATCTCTCTACTCCTAATAGGTCGTGGTCTGCAACTCTGATGGTGATATTCTTTGTCTCAGGATTACGAAG
>SABI01000059.1 GCA_009929055.1 Spirochaetia bacterium
GACTAACAGGATAAGAAAGAGGCCTTCGTGCCATAATACGTGGCAAAGATGAGGTATCTTCTTCCTGTTCTTTAGTTCTTAGGTAGGCAAACCCATCACTATCATATATCTCAAGATTGAGGTTGATAACAGAAAGGTAATCCCTCACGAGGCCCTCTAGGCGTTCCATAGCTTCCCATACACTTGGTTTATCGGCCTTATAGAGGATTCCCCTCATGAGGTGGATGACCACATTAGAGATGTTCTCGTTATCATGGGATTCCATGTGTACTCCTTTGTGTGAATATTACCCTTGGGACCAATGCCTTACGAATTATATCACCTTTACCATTCCAGAAAGTATAGTCTTTTATCTCTTCTGAAACTGAGGCAAAAGGTTCCATTTCAGCTATATGGAGATAGGTGATGAGTTCAGCAAGTCCTTGCTCGAGAGGTTTTTCCTCTAATAGTTGATCAAGGCGAATTTGTCCCTTCTCTTTTAAGGCTTGTTCTATATTTTTATAGAGCCTCTCTTTATCTACATTTATTAAATTAAAAAGTCCAGAGGTGTCGATTTCTTGTTCTTCTTCAAATTCAATCATAGAGATTAATTCTTGAACCGGTGGTGGACTGTAGAGGGGTTGTTCCATTGGGAGGGAGAGATGAACTCTTAATCCCTCTGTCTCCATCCAATCTCCTGTGAGGTTATCCTCTCTTACTTTGAAGGCTTTTCTCTCAATATCGTCTAGTAGCTCAGTAATTCGGCGATTTTCAAGGATAACACGGTCATCGAGGAATCGGCGAAGTTGTCTAGAAAGGCGGGCGACGGTTCGTTGGGTTGTCTCTCCTGCTGCAATCCAATCGAAATGGATTCTTCGTAATGTTGCATCTTCTCTTAACTCTCCAATTTCTTCTAATTCAAAGACTCTATCAAGCTGTCTAGAGAGTTCTTCTTGACTATCTGGGGACATAATAAAATCCCAAAAAGCACGGAAACTTTTCCCTTCATCACTACTGGTGATTTTGTCATGGTTTCCAAAGAATTGCTCAAGAAGTTCCCCTTTTTTGCCACTAAAGGTTGCTATCTCTTCTCTGATTTCTCGATCGAGTTCCCGGAAATTTCCTTCTACTGCAGTAAAGTCACTTCTCAATTCCTGGGCTATTTGCTTAAATTGCATAAATCTTTCAATAATTTGACGTTGATCCATTATGGAGATATCTCCTGAAGCGATACGTTCTATCTCTCTGCCTATTTGAGCTCTTTGTTCTTGAAGTTCTTTTATTCTTACTTCACTATCGGTTTCTACCCCTTGAACAATCTGCTTTAGAAGATCAAAACAGGTCTGTAGTCTACTCTCAGTTCCTATGAAACGACGGGAGGCTAGGGAATCAATCCACTGTAAAACTTTTTCGCTCCCAGCTGTTAACTCATAATGGGGTATATCACTTCCAGAGGGGTAGAACTTCCTGAGCCACCCTCTCTCTGGTTTAGTCCACTCTTCAAGGTAGTCACTAGCGGTTCTTGGAAATGGATCATCTTCGCGACCATCCATGAGTTGATAAAGATAATCATCAAGTCGTAAAACCAAATTATATTCGTCTATCTGACGTAAGCCATCCTCACGAAACACTTTGTCAAAAAAACTGATGATAAGTGGCCCATTGTCAGCGTTCATCAATCTCCAAGAGGACTCTATTTTTTTCTTATTTATTAGATCATAAAAATCAAACGGCATATTGTACCGTATCACCAAATTCCCTACATTACAACTAAAGTTGATGATAAAAATCGAGAGTTTGATATGATTCAAACCATGCCTCTTTGATTGAGAGAAATCACTTCTATTGTAAATAATTAAGAACCTTCCCTTCACTTTAATCTCTCTTAAACCAACAATATTTTTGACTTGCTATCAACATTGAGATATTGCTATAAGTATGGCATTTCGTATGTATAAATTTCGAGTGGGATGACAATAAAAATATTAATAATAACTTGAAACATAACATCTCATTTGAAGAGGCGCCTTATAGGTGCTAGATATTGGAGAGAGGGGAGGAAACTCATCTATGAAAGACAAAGTTCGATATAGTGATGCTCCAAAGGAGGTGAAAGAAGCATTGCTCAATGCTAAAAAAAATTGCAGATTTTTTACCACCACCAGAATTATTATTCGCTAGAGAAGAAACAAAAGAAATCACAATCTCTCTTTCTAAAAAGAGCATTGATTTTTTTAAAAACGTTTCTAAAGAAAATAATATACCATATCAACAGATGATACGTAAGATTTTTGATAATTATTCTGAGTATTATTCACAGTAACATAGTGTCTAGAATTTATTTTGTAATCTTGGCTGTCCGGCAATGAAATCATCATTGTTTATTCAGGTGATAAATCGGTAGTAGTGGAATAAGAATTGGGGTTGAGTCTACATAATTATTATACTCATCATGATCTTTATATCGTGCCATTTGACGTTTTTCTAAACGTTGAGCTCCGTTAAACATGATAAAGGTGATGCAGATATAAGCAATAATTGCAATCAACCACTGGCCAATTCCCTTGTATGCAGTTACTCCACTAATGAAAACTCCTGTCCAAAAAATAATTTCTCCAAAGTAATTTGGACAACGAACTATTCTATAAAGTCCTTTAGTTGCAACCATATCAGGATTTTCTTTCTTTTGAGCTGTTTTTTGACTATCGGCAATTACTTCCAAAACAAAACCAAAAAATGATATCCCTACACCTACTAAAGGGATGAGGATATCTTTATTCCCATTCATGTAGCGATAGAGCATGGGACTTAGTTGTGCAGTATAGAGAACTGAAACAAAAACCCAAATCATCACTAAAACAAAAACAGGCATTCTCTTTTCGTTTCCAGTAGCTTCCTTTAGGGTTTTTCGATAGGCCATGTTTCTTATTTCTCGAATTAACAAAAATGCTGACAAACGAATTCCGTATGCTAAAAACAACGTCGTTTGGATAAGGGCTAGCCATAGAACACGTTCAGTCCACCCATTCATTATTGCAATAATCAATAGAGTTATTCCTCCTCCAGCCACAGCAAACCCGTAACCGATGGATAAGAAGTATACAAATTTATAAAAGCCAATTGCGCAGAGAATGGCACAGACAGCAAGAATAATGCCTAGATAATCCCACCCCATGGTTATTTCTCCTTAAAACTTTCCTTGATATATTTGGCAAAGCTCATGTCCCCATGAACGGTAGAACCCACCATCTCTTGTGTAAGAGTCCATTTGGAAAAACGTAAAATAGCCTCTTTCCCATTCTTCTTTAACTTGTTTACGAAGGCTAATATATCAAATAAGAATGGTGGTGCCCTCTTAATTACTCCTTCTTTTCCTGCAGCTGCAAAGCATAGATTGGCAATTTCTTCATAAGAGTATGTCTCTTTGCCACCGATATCATATGTTTTATTTTTATCTGCTAGATGCTTCACAATGAAATCTGCAAAATCTTTGGTTGAGATAACATTTGCATGTACTGGTTTTTTACCAAGCAAGGTTACTTCACCTTTCATAATCATTGGTTTAAACACCTTTACGATGTCATAAAAATAACCTGTGGGACGAAAGATTACCCACGTAAGAGGGCTTTTTTTTAGTTCTTCTTCAAAAAGATATTTTGCATGGAGCATTGGAACTTTTGGGGCTTTGTCTGCTTTGATTACCGATATATAAGAGAAATGTTTGACATGTGAGTTAATTGCTTCGTTCAATAAATTAAGATTACCTTTGTAATCAATATCGTAGTTGGAAACTGTAGGGGAAGTTTTGGTGAGGCCAATTGTGGTAATGAGTGCATCTGCACCATTACACAATCCTTTTAAGGTTTCTGGTTGTGTAACATCAATGTTACGGAATGTGAAATTGCCAGAGAGGCCTACATCTCTTTCTACCATATCGGCTGCAACTACTTCATATCCTTTTGCTAATAGAGCTCTAAATACATCTAATCCTAGATTACCATACGCACCTGCTAACACTACTTTCATTTTCTATTTCCTATAATTTATTTTTTCTCTTTAGAACGTTTGTCTTGTATGATTTTCATATGTTCTTGAGTAATAAGTTCTACGTTGTTCTCTCTAGCCCAATCAATACTTCCTTTGAGGACGAGGGTTAAAAATACTCTTGGCACCTTAAGTATGCTCATAAGGGCTTCATCAGTGAATTTAATTGTATCATCAGCCCGGTCTGCTGCGTAACGTACTGATTCGAGGGAATTTTTTCGCATTTGAAGTAGTTCACTTCTCATTCGAGATTTGCGATGATACCAAAAGTTTTTACTATCTCTGTAACCGTAATCTATAGGGAGGTTCGGAAAATCTCTTGCTTTGACCCCATTAATAATTGCATCTTTGTACTTTTTCTTCATTAAGATTTTATCTACACGAAGAATAAAGTGGGCTCCAAACTTGCTAGTGATTCCATTAAAATCATGATAAGGACCTTCATACCCATCTAGTTGTCCCGGAAGATCCTTATCAGCCCCATCCAAATCACGCATCCACGTACACTCGATAACTTCAACAGCTTCTGTTAATATCCAGGGGCGTTTTTCTTTAGGGTTTTCTTCCTCAAGCATACTTATTTCAAGTTTGAAATTGCATTTAGGTATTTTTTCTTCAGGTTTGTCACCAGGCCAAGAAAGTTTTACTGCTTCTTTGAAGTTTTTTGGTTCATCAGTTATAAAATTAAGGGCACATTTTCCATCTCTCAAAATGTTTTGAGCAGTATTGGATGAATTACGGCAGCTTAAAAGCATAGCGTAATAATCCTTCCCAGCTACATAATAGGGTTGTACTAAGGAATATGGACCTAGTGTCGTCATCCCATCTTTACACAATGTGCTAATAATCACAGTAGGCATGGGAAAAAACAGGGATGTTTGATAGAAATTATCTACTATGCGAAGATTTTCGAAACTGCTCATACCTCCTCCTTTTTATTTAAAGCTTTTACTCATTTTATTCACTATATAAGTCTTTTTACAATAAATATTTTACTATTGCTTTGATTATTCAATAGTTTCTCTATCTCAATACTTTTATCTATTGTTCTATCTAAAATCTTGACCGCAGGATAGTTGGGTGCTAGCATAATAAAGCACTCCTTAAAAAATAGAGGTTATTATGAAACAAAGTGTTTTCCTCCTTGGATTTTTCCTCTTCCCCCTCATACCTGTAGTTTTCTACTTTACTTCTGCAGGTGCTTTTTATGATACTTACTCAGTTTCCATCGTCCTTGGAGTCTATTCCTTTGTTCTTGTGTGTAATCAGTTCTATCTAGCTTCACAACCTTCTTGGCTGATTTCTTTTATAGGGGTAAAATTTATTCGTTCTTTGCATGGTTCTAGCCCTCTATTGCTACTACTTCTTTCCTCCATTCATGCGATATTGAAACTTTCAATTGGGTTTACTATTACTACTATTGGGGCGATTCTTGGCTTAACAGCTTTCATTCTATTTTTTGTGGGCATTTTTTCAGCTTTACTCCTGTTTGCCAATACATTGCTCACAAAACGGTCAAGTTTTTCAAAATTTAGAGTGAAAATCTTTGCTAAGATGGACCTTACTCATCAAAAAGTAAGGGCTATCCACAATCTTATGGTTGTAGCTGGTCTATTTATCTTAATTCATGCGCTACTTGCCTCAACTTCCACTTTTACCTATAACCCTATCGGAGTGAGCATTCTTATTGTGTGGATGCTTTTTACCCTTTTCGTATATCTCGCCTACCGGCTTTCTGGCCGGAAAAAAAGAGGAAAATAATGAAATGCTTATGTGCTACACTCTCGATGCTATTGCTTTTAACTCTACCGCTAGTTGCTCAAATACTCCCTCCATCCACCATTAATCCCATCATCGATGGCTCAGTAGGGGCTAGTGAGTATCTACAAGTGATTCCGCTCAAAGATATGAGGTTGGGTTATGCCCTCTCAAATAATGGAAAGCTGCTTCACTTCGCCCTTGAAGCCCCGACGAGTGGTTGGGTATCGGTAGGCCTTGACTCAAAAAGAATGAATGGAGCTCATTTCATCATAGGGTATGATGCCATGAGTACCCAAGTAATCAATGAGGAAACTGGTCGTGGTCGTAGCCACAGTCCTTCTACTGTAAACATACTTGTTGAGAGCAAAATCAAAGAGCTTGGGGGCAAGACAACTCTCGAGTTTAGTGTACCAGCTTCTCTGTATGAATCAGGCTCTGAACTAAACATCATTGTTTCCTATGGTAATCAGGATAATATTAGAAGTAAGCATAGCCGTTATGACAGTCATACCATTAAGTTTCAACAATAAGAAGAGGGAATAATTTTTCACACCTAACTAATAGGATGGAGGAATCTATTGTTCCATGAGATTGCCAACAGATAGTCACAGGGTATAGTTATGGAAAAGAAGCTTTAATCTATAGGGGCTTAGGTTAAGTCTATCTTTTGATAGAAATCATACATGTAGAAGATAAAAAAACTTATTCACAAAAGTAATTCTTATTTCAGAGCAATAGGTGAAAAAAGACTAATTTCCTCTCTTCCCTTTTCAAAAATTCAGTATTTAGTATATTAAGAGAAGGAAGGGGTGAAATAATTGTCACACATATCCTTCTCTGTGTTGGTTAAGGAATAATATAATCTCACTCCTCCTTTTTAGAGGAGACTACTATGAACAATAAACATACTGCCCACGATAATAATGAAGGCCATAATCACCATGAAATGATGGTTCAAGACTTCAAACGAAGGTTTTTTATATCATTGGTCCTTACTATCCCAATACTATTACTTTCTCCAATGATTCATTCATTTTTAGGCGTCGATTGGAGGTTTCCAGGTTCTTCATACATCTTAGCAGCCCTCTCTACAATTCTTTTCTTTTATGGGGGAAAGCCTTTTCTTACTGGTGCAAAAGACGAGCTCAAAGAGGGCTCTCCTGCTATGATGACTCTCATTGCTTTTGCAATCATTATTGCATACACCTATAGTACTGCAGCTACATTCTTTATCGAGGGTACTGACTTCTATTGGGAATTAGCAACTTTAATTGTGATTATGCTCCTCGGACACTGGATAGAGATGAAATCAGTTATGGGAGCTTCTCGAGCTTTAGATGAACTCGCTAAGCTCCTTCCTGAAGAAGCCCATCTTATTCAAAAAGATGGTACTACTAAAGATATAAAGATTTCAGAACTGAAAGCTGGCGACAAGATATTAGTAAAACCAGGAGAGAAAATTCCTATTGATGGAGAAATCTTTGAAGGCACTAGTGAAATCAATGAAGCTATGATAACTGGAGAATCAGTTCCTGTTGCAAAAACACAAGGTGATGAAATTATTGGGGGTTCTCTTAATGGAGATGGCTTACTTAAGTTCAAGGTGAGCAAAATAGGGGATGATACATTCCTCTCCCAAGTAAAACGACTCGTTCAGGAAGCACAGAGTTCTAAATCAAAAAATCAACGACTTGCAGATACTGCAGCAAAGTGGCTATTCTACATAGCAGCAAGTGCTGGAACTATTACATTTATTGTGTGGATGTTTATTCGAGGAGATCTTGCCTTCTCCATTGAAAGGGCAGTAACAGTCATTATCATCTCCTGTCCTCATGCCTTAGGACTTGCAATACCCCTTGTTACTTCTATGTCAACGAGCATTGCAGCAAAGAATGGGCTCTTGATTAGAAATCGTCTCGCCTTTGAAGAAGCTCGAAACGTTGAGAAAATAGTATTTGATAAAACAGGAACTCTTACAAAAGGGGCTTTTGGAGTAACTGATATACACCCCATCGAGGGAACAGAAAAGGAACTGCTCACCATAGCTTACTCAGTAGAATCAAACAGTGAGCATCCAATCGCCCAAGGAATCGTTCGTAAGGGGCAAGAGCTTTCTCTCAAAGTTAAAAAAGTCTCTGATTACAAGAGTATTCCGGGGAAAGGGCTAAAAGCAACTATCGCCGGAAAGAAGATACATGTGGTAAGCCCTGGTTATATGAAAGCACAGAAAATTACATTTGACGAAGAGATCTATGAGAAGTTAGCAAAACAGGGAAAAACCGTTGTTTTTGTAGTAGAGGATAACACACTCTTAGGATTCATTGCTTTAGCTGATCAGTTACATGACAATGCAAAAAAAACAATCTCAACAATACAATCTATGGGTATCGAAACAATTATGCTTACAGGAGACAACCAAAGAGTCGCCTCGTATGTAGGAGAACAGTTAGGAATCGATACCGTAATTGCTGAGGTTCTTCCCCAAGATAAATCAGAGAAGATAAAAGAGCTGATGAAGGATGGGAAAAAAGTAGCCATGATTGGAGACGGTGTGAACGACGCTCCTTCTTTAGCCGTAGCAGACCTAGGGATAGCAATCGGAGCAGGAACTGATGTTGCTATTGAGACAGCAGATATAATTCTTGTAAAAAGCAATCCACTAGACATCGTTAACCTGCTTAAATTAGCTAAGGCAACTTATTCCAAGATTGTACAGAACCTTATTTGGGCCACAGCATATAATGCTATAGCACTTCCATTGGCAGCAGGAGTCCTTTATAGTCAAGGAATTGTTATAAGTCCAGCCCTTGGAGCAGCTCTTATGTCCTTGAGTACTATCATCGTTGCTATAAATGCGAAGTTATTGAGGATTGATACATGATAGATAGAGAGTTGAATATAGATTAATTATTTTAAAAAAAAATATCTATTGTATCTTCCTTCTCTTGACACACACCCTATTGTTTCCAATAATGGAAACAACAGGAGATTCAGATATGAACATTCAAATACTTGGGACAGGTTGTCCTAAATGCAAAGCTCTCGAAGCTCATGCGAGAGAAGCTATAGTAGAGGGAGGCTTTGATGCCTCAGTTGAAAAGATAACACAAATGGACCAGATTATGGATATGGGAGTCATGATGACCCCTGCTCTTGCTATCGATGGAGTAGTGAAAAGTTCTGGTAAATTATTAAGCAAAGATCAAATTATTACGATAATTAAGAGCCTAGCATGATGATTTCAATAGATAAAAGTATTATTAATATCCTTTATAGGGTAATAAGATGGGAGTAAAAGAGTACTCTCCAAATAAGAAAATATTACTCATAATAGGGGTGTTCCTTGTTATCTTCTTTATCCCTTTTACCAATGAAAGGGTAGCACACGCAATTCAAGAAGCATTCCTTATGTTAAGTGATTATGCTCATGAACATGTATTACTCTGCGTTGTTCCAGCCCTCTTTATCGCTGGCTCTATTGTTGTCTTTCTTAACCAACAGAGTGTAATAAAGTATCTTGGCCCGTCTGCCAAAAAGATTGTTGCCTATTCTGTTGCCTCAGTGTCAGGGGCAATACTTGCTGTTTGTTCTTGTACAGTCCTCCCTTTATTCAAAGGAATTTATAAGAAAGGGGCAGGATTAGGACCTGCAATAGCATTTCTCTATTCAGGGCCTGCTATTAACATCTTAGCTATCATTCTTTCATATAAAGTATTTGGATGGAGGCTTGGGATCTCTAGAATGGTGTTCTCTATTGTGTTTGCTTTTCTTATTGGGATAATTATGCAATTTCTATTTCGTAAAGAAGATGAGAAAAGACTCGTGGATGCGAGACTTTTTCAAGGTAATGATGGACAAGAGGAAAGGAGTCTTCTAAAGATGATTATCTTTATGGCTTCGATGATAGGACTCCTTGTTTTCTTGAATTGGGCTCCTTCAAAAGGATCTTTCCCTCTATGGGATGTGATGTATAAAGGAAAATATTATATTAGTGGAGCTTTTGCTTTGCTATTAATCTATTCATTAGTTAGCTGGTTTAAAAAAGAAGAACTTAAAGAATGGGTAGGGGCAACAAGAGACTTTGCTTTACAAATCCTTCCACTATTATTCATCGGGGTTCTCACTGCTGGGTTCCTTTTAGGGAGACCTGGAGAAGAAGCACTTATCCCCTCTCGATGGGTGAGTATGCTAGTGGGAGGAAACTCCCTCACAGCTAACTTTTTTGCTTCTCTCTCTGGTGCTTTCATGTACTTTGCAACCCTAACTGAAATTCCTATTGTTCAAGGACTTCTTGGCTCTGGAATGGGTTCTGGTCCTGCTTTAGCGCTACTTCTAGCAGGTCCTAGCCTCTCTTTACCGAGTATCCTTGTTATTGGGGGAGAACTTGGCCTTAAAAAGACGGCCACATATGTTGCTTTAGTAGTATTGTTTTCTACTCTAGCTGGCTTTGTATATGGCTCGTTTATGTAATAGAGTGGGATCTAGGGAGTTTGTATACTCCCTAGACAACGGGAATGTCAGATGATAATTTTTATCTCTTCATGCATCAATAAAATTAATTTTCCTTTACACATTCTGTTACAATTTGTTGGAAAAAGCCTCTTCTCAAATACACAAGTTTCAACATAGTATATAGAAGTACAAAGTAATTGATATATACGATACAGGTGGGAGTTTAGCATGGTACCAATTAAAGATCTTAATAGAGAAGTTGCACAAGATATTCGTTATATCCTTATGGATATTGATGACACGATTACTACTAATGGGAAATTACCTGCAGCAGCCTATTCGGCTCTATGGAAGCTCCATAATAATGGCTTTGTTGTTGTTCCTGTCACTGGGCGGCCTGCTGGATGGTGTGATCTTATTGCAAGGCAGTGGCCAGTTGATGGGGTTGTTGGTGAAAATGGAGCATTAGCTTTTTGGGAAGAAGAGGGACACATGAAGCGAATGTTTCATGAGAATGCAGTAAATAATACTCATCATACGTTGCAAGAGATTAAGGAAAAAATTCTTTTAGAAATCCCAGGGACAAGAATAGCGGGAGACCAGTTCTCTCGAATGTTTGATATAGCAATTGATTTTGCCGAAGAAGAACCTAAATTATCTTTAACGGTTGCACAAAAAATAAAAGAGATGTGTACTAACATGGGAGCTATTGCAAAGGTGAGTTCTATCCATGTAAACACCTGGATGGGGCAGTATGACAAGTTAAGTATGGCTATTAGGTTTTTAGAAAAACAATGTAACTATAATGATAAGAGAGACAACCAACAGGTTCTTTTCTTTGGAGATAGCCCAAACGATGAACCAATGTTTTCCCATTTCCACCAAAGTGTCGGAGTTGCAAGCATTTTAGACTATAAAGAGATGATGAAAATCCTCCCCACTTATATCACTTCTTTTAAAGGGGGAGAGGGCTTCTCTGAAGGTGTTGATACTCTTTTATCAGCCAAAGGTATCACTAATTATAGTTAATGAACACTTTTAAGAGGCTATATCAAATATTTTACCTTTTAAATTTAGGGAAAATTGGCCATACTTCTTCTTTATAGAGAGTATACTCAGGATATTTTTTACTTGTAATAATCTCTGTAAACCAGGTTGAACCAATGAACAAAAGAGTAAGCATGAGTGGTCCTATTATCGTCCAGTTAAGCAATTCTCCATACATTGTGGTTCCTAAAAGATAGATACTCCACCATACCCCTAATTCACCTAAATAATTGGGGTGACGTGAAAAAGAAAAGAG
>SABI01000374.1 GCA_009929055.1 Spirochaetia bacterium
TTTATTATTCTTTAAAATTAAAGCAACCCCCAACCTCTGGATCAATTATTTCAATATGTTAAGTTTTGAAAATGAAAATGGAAACACAAGAATCGTTTTTATAAATGGAAGTACAATCCTAATAAATAAAAAAATAAAGTATTTAAAAGGAATCATTAGATTGATAAAAAAGATAACGTTTTACTCAAAAAAATAGGTATGTAATATATACATTTTTGGAAAAGCATGATATAATAATATAGGTAAAGGTGTGATGAATACTGGGTGCTATATTATTAAAAATAGACTTTTCTAGTTTCTTCGAGTATTGGACAGAGTTAGCAAACAACAATGTTTTCCTAACAATCTTAATCGCTTTATTTCTTCCAGTCATAGAAGCGTTCCTACCATTTTTACCTTTAGTAGTGATTGTTAATTATAATATTGCTATAAATCAAAAATTATCTTATTTCTCTAAAGACTATCTTGATATTGAATACAATAAGCTTACTTATTTGGAGGACCATAAAAGAGATAATGAAGTATTCTGGATAAAGAAAGTGAGAGCAAGAGAATTATGGAATACTCTTATGCACTGTGCTTGGAATACTGCTGAACCGGGGATTATGTTTGAAGGAGCAATGCACAACTATTCTCCTGATGGTGTATATCCTAACTTCAAAATGGTTGGAACCAATCCTTGTGGAGAGATACCAATGGGTCCCTTTGATAGCTGTAGATTGATTCATATCAACTTGGCAAGTTATATTGTAAACCCATTTACAGACAAGGCTCATATTGATGAAGAGTTACTTTATATGCACTCTTATGAAGCCATGAGATTAGCTGATGATTTAGTTGATTTGGAGATTGAAGCTGTTGATAGGATTATTGATACAGTGAAGAATGATACTAATGATACTGAATTTAAGCTATGGAGTAAAATCAAGGAGACTGCAATTCAAGGAAGAAGAGCTGGCTTAGGTTTCACTGGTTTAGCTGATGCAATAGCTATGTTAGGCTTGAAGTATGACTCTGATGAAGGTATTAGTCAGGTTGAACAATTAATGAAAGTTATGTTCAAAGGTCAGCTTGATAGTAATATTGATATGGCTATTGAAAGAGGTGCATTTCCAGCACATTATAATTCCAATGAATATGATTTGGGAGGTGATGAATATTTCAACTCATGGTATGAGTGGCTATGTGCTAATTATACAGAACAAGCCATTAAAATGCACATTCATGGAAGAAGAAACATTAGCTGGTCTACTGTAGCTCCTACTGGAACTGTAAGTATCATGGCTGGTACAAGTAGTGGTATTGAGCCTATATTCCTACCTTTCTATCAAAGAAAGAGGAAATGTATGTCTGAAAGTGATAGAGTAGACTATGTAGATAAAGTAGGTGAAAAGTACACCTTATTTACAGTAGTTCATCCTAACTTGAAGAGATGGGTAATAGAAACTATGAATTATTCTGAGTCAGAAGTCAATGAATGGAGCTTAGGAGTATGGAAGGAAGTCTGGAAAGAAAGTCCTTACTATGGCTCTACTGCACCAGAGATTGATTGGAGACAAAGAGTTAAATTCCAAGGAGTAGTTCAGAAATATATTACTCATAGCATCAGTAGTACAGTTAATCTGGCTAAAGAAACTACAGAAGAAGAGATTGCTGACATCTATATTGAGGCTTGGAAACAAGGATTGAAAGGTATCACTATTTATAGGGATGGATGTAGGGAAGGTATATTGACTCAAGTTGAGAAACCTAAAACTATTGAAGGAAGACAAGCTCCTAAAAGACCTAAAGAACTTGAAGCTGATACCTATTTGATTAAGGCAAAAGGTGAACAGTTTATTATATTGGTAGGTATGTTAGAGGATAAACCCTATGAAGTCTTTGCATTCAGACCAAGGAATCCCATCAGCTTTAAAACTCATAAAGGTGTTATAACTAAAGTAAGTAAGATGCACTATAGCTTTACATCAGATGTCTTTCATATAGACAATCTTGAGTTAGCTAATGAAAATGTTGAAGAGAATGCAGCTACTTTGTATTCATCTATGTTACTAAGACATGGGGTAGATATTAAGTATATAGTCAAGACTGCAAAGAAGGTTAATGATAATATCACTTCATTTAGTTCAGCTATGTGTAGAGTACTTAGTAAGTATATCCCTAATGAAGAAATCAAGGGTGAGGTATGTCCTGATTGTGGCGGTAAAAAAAAA
>SABI01000060.1 GCA_009929055.1 Spirochaetia bacterium
ACCTTAAGGTGATGAGTCTTGGGTTTATGTTAGAAAAGCCAGATGATCCAGTTGTATGGAGAGGGCCATTAAAGAACCAAATGATTGAACAGTTCTTAAATGATGTTGATTGGGGTGACATTGATTACCTTATTGTAGACAACCCTCCAGGGACAGGGGATGAGCCTTTAAGTACTGCTCAGACACTTAAAGGGAAAGGGGAAGCAATTCTTGTAACAACACCTCAGTTAGTCTCTACAGCTGATGTGAGTCGAAGTATTAACTTCTGTCTCAAACTCGACCTTTCAATAATTGGTTTAATAGAAAACATGAGTGGCTTTGTGTGTCCTTCTTGCCATACAACTACCAATATCTTTAGAAGTGGTGGTGGAGAGAAGCTTTCAAAGTATTATAGAGTTCCTCTATTAGGAACTATTGCCCTTGATGCCAATGTTGGCATAGCTGGTGATGTTGGCCTCCCTTATGTACAGAGATTTGAAAATTCACCAATAGCAAAAGAATATGATGCAATTTGTGATGCAATTGTTCGAACACAACCAAAATTTAGGAGTGAAAGTGTATGAAAATAGCAATTCCAACTAGTGGTGGCTTATTAGATAGCCATTTTGGACATGCCTCTAGTTTTACTTTTGTAGAAGTAGATGAGAAAACTAATGTAATTCAAAAGCAATATGAAGTGGCTCCACCAAAGCATGAGCCAGGTGTCCTTCCTCGCTTCTTGAGTGATGAAAAAGTGAATGTAATTATTACAGGGGGAATGGGTGGACAAGCTCAATCTCTACTAGAAGGGTATGGGGTAAAAGTAGTATTAGGAGTAGCTCCTAAGAAAGTTGATGAGATTGTAAAAGATTATTTAGCAAAAACATTAGCCGTTGGTGCTAATGCCTGTGACCATTAAATAATCACAAAGATGAGATAATATACATGTTTTGCAGGAGGGTGTGCGACTAAAGCATACCCTCCGCCCATGTAAGTTCACTATCATAGAAAATCTATACTGCTTCTTCTCTTCAATGAGCTCTTTAATTTCCATTTCAATAGTATAAGGATCTTTTTTAGAAACAAGACCTAATCTATGTACCACTCTCATGAAGTGAGTATCTACTATGATTGCTCCAGGATGAGAGAATCTACCAATAATTACATTTGCACTCTTTCGTCCAATACCAGGGATTGTTAAGAGTGAATCCATATCAAAAGGGACGATGCTATTAAAGTTCTCTACAAGGCTCTTACTTGCCCCTATAATATTTCGAGCTTTGTTTTTGTAAAACCCTGTACTGTGGATAATCTTCTCTACTAGTTCAAGATTACCAAGGGAGAGATCGAGGGCTGTAGGGTAGGTCTCAAATAAAAGGGGTGTTACTCTATTCACACTAATATCTGTTGTTTGAGCTGAGAGTATTACACTAATTAAGAGTTCAAATGGACTTCTAAACTCTAAAAATTCTATTTTATCACTACTATGAGTATCAAGAAGGTGAAATATTTTTTCTCCTTTTTCTTTGAGGGTCATGATGTTACCTCCTAATTAGACTCACCATACACTATTAATCTTAAAAGTTGTATTGACTCTATCATAAAAAAGCTAGTATACTCAATTTCGTTACGCATGATCGGGGCGTTGCCTAGTGGCTAAGGCGCTTGCTTTGGGAGCAAGAAATCGGAGGTTCGAGTCCTCTCGCCCCGACTACCATAGCCTGCGCCAATAGCTCAGTTGGATAGAGCAACAGCCTTCTAAGCTGTGGGTCAGAGGTTCGAATCCTCTTTGGCGTATAATTTTACAACTATATACTATAACAACTAACCATCCGTTTAGGGTGGATTTTTTTTGCTCTTTGAAATATCTTGCATAATAATTTTTGTTACGTTACAATAATTATTATGAAAACTATTAGATTAACAAATGATGAAGAATTAAAGATTTTTATGCATCCAGTAAGGCAGAGAATTTTACATACCCTATCTATTAATGGGCCCATGAGTGTGAAGATGATAGCTGATGCATTTGAGATTACTAGTTCTAGTGTGAAGAACCACATTATGAGATTAATGGAGTTAAAAATTGTTGAAATTGATCATCAAGAACTCATTAATGGAATAACAGCTACCTACTATAAGCGCTTCCTTGGTACTGTAAGTATTGCTAGTGCTGCTACCGAGGTGAGAGAGGTGCTTAGCCAAAATCTACTCAAACAAGTTCAAGATGGGTTTTATGAAAAAGAGAGGCAATTTAGAGATAAACAAGGTCATTTTTGTGCAGATCAACTTACTGGAGTCGTGCATCTAGGTAAAGATGAGGCTGATCAGCTGTACAAAATAATTCGTGATTTTCTCGATAATCATGAAAGAAAAGGGGAGAATACTTCTCCTTTTGTCTATTCTTTAGTGACTTACCGTGAATAGCAAATTTCCCTTCTATTCAAAATTATGTCTCTTAAGCATTTCCTATCTTTCTTTAGGCCTCATTCTTCCTGCTATGAGTCTCATTGTAACAAGCAAAGGATTCTCTCTTCCATATTTAGGAATTGCAATGATGTGTATGTCCATATCTGTGATGGTGTTTGAGGTTCCTAGTGGAATACTCTGTGATGCGAAAGGGCGAAGAATGAGTTTTCATTTATCAATGATTTTTACCTTTATTGGGACCTCTTTACTCTTTTCTTCTTCTTTTTTTATCCTATGTATAGGATTCGCATTAACGGGAATTGGACGAGCCTTTGGGAGTGGAAGTCTAGACGCTCTATTAATTGAAGAAACTCAAGATTCTGGTGGGAACATTGCAGATACCCTATTTTCCTTAGAGATAGTTTCAAGTCTCTCTTTGGCTATTGGAGCCCTTATTGGGGGCTATCTATTAACGCTAGGAGCAGCAGGATCTTTTCTTACTCATCACGTTCTAGGTGGCAGAATGATATTAATAGGGATAAATATTGTGTTAATACCTCTATTAATCGCTAAAGAGAGTAAGAAAGAAACTTCTCATAAGGTTTCTACTCAAGTTTCTTTGTTGTTTCATGGATTAACACATCAACCACAGATTATTGCCTATATAGTGACTGTAGTTATACAAGGAGTTTTTTTATCCTCTATAGAAACGTATTGGCAACCTTATCTAAAAAAAATATTACAAAATGATGGTGAGTTGTGGATATTAGGAGTAGTAGCAAGTTCAATATTCTTGATAAGTATTTTAGGGTCTTGGATAGGGAAACTATTGTTACCCTATATAAGTGCACAAAAGATCTATATTGGCCTATTTATCATTGATTTACTTCTCATCGCTTGTTTAGGGAGAACTCATAGTGTTAGCTTATTCTTTTTTCTCTTTCTATTGATATATATACTGCTAGGGGCTCTTTCAATTGCGGGTAGTACTCTATTAAATCAGCGATTAGATAACTCCTTACGTTCTTCAGTCTTAAGTCTTAGTTCTTTCTCTTTGCAAGGGGGAGCTATTCTTTCATCGTTATCTTCAGTAATAATCCTCTCATACACCAATATTTCAGGTTTCTGGGTGATAGTGGCAGTTTTTGGCATTGTTGTTCTTCTTGCTACCTATACACGAATGTAAGAGTGAAGTAATGATGCAGTGGCTCCTGCATTAAAAATACAATGATGAGATTCTCTTCTTTGAGGGTTTTAACTCACCAGAATTAAAATATGTTTAATAGGTAATATATAACCTGTACTATATCTCTTGTTTATCGTATGATTACACATATAAAAAATATGTCAAAATAGACAGAAGGATAGTAAAGTGAAAGAATGGACATTTAGTAAATTTCAGAGTCTCCTGAAATCCTTAAAAATACAATTACCCTCATTTGAAATGCCAAAACTCATCATTAGGAGTAAGACAGCAGAAGTGCCAATTATTCAAGGTGGTATGGGTGTAGGAATCTCCCTCTCATCCCTCTCATCAGCAGTAGCAGGAAATGGGGGAGTTGGTGTTATTGCAGCAAATGGTATTGGGATGATAGATCCCAATTACTTCAAAGATGGAAGAGCCGCTAATATTAGGAGCTTCCGTAAAGAAATTAGAGAAGCAAGAAGAAAAACTTCTGGGGTGATTGGGGTAAATATTATGGTAGCCTTAGAAGACTTCCAAGAACTTCTTCAAACAGCTATTGAAGAGAGAGTTGATATGGTGTTCCTTGGAGCAGGACTTCCTATAAAGAACCTGCCAGTTACCCAAATGAGGGAAGCTGATGTTCAAATTATTCCCATAGTGAGTTCTTCTAGAGCTGCCACTCTCATTTTCTCTATGTGGAAAAAGTTATATGGCGATGTTCCAGATGCTGTAGTAGTTGAAGGACCAAAAGCTGGAGGACACCTCGGGTTTAAAGAAGAAGAGTTGGACGGTGAAGCTTTTTCCCTTGAAACAGTAATTCCTCAAGTAGTCTCTTCTCTAAAAGTATTTGAAAAAGAATTTAATCGTTCTATACCCGTTATTGCAGCAGGTGGAATCTTTACAGGAGACGATATCTACCAAGTGATGAAACTTGGTGCTTCTGGAGTGCAGATGGGAACACGCTTTGCGGCAACAGATGAGTGTGATGCAGATATACGCTTTAAAGAGGCTATAGTAGCCTGTAATAGAGAAGATATTGGTATTATTAAAAGTCCAGTTGGAATGCCTGGTAGGGCTATTATTAATAATTTCCTTACCGATAGAACAATAAAGAAATATGAATTTAACTGCCCATGGCAGTGCCTAGCAGGATGCCATAGAGATGAGGCAAACTACTGCATCTCCCTTGCCCTCAATAATGCTCGTAAAGGAAACCTCAAACACGGATTTGTCTTTGTGGGCTCTAACGCTTACCGGGTTAATTCTATTGTCCCAGTAAAAGAATTGATGAGTGAGCTAAAAGAAGAGTATATGGCTTCTCTCTTTGCCGATAAGAAGAAGTTCGTCACAGATGTGGCTGAAATAATTAGTTCTTTAAAAGATGAGTATAAAACTGCTGAAATTCGCTTTGGTGAATTAAAAGGCTCTTACATGAAGGCACTCACTCATGCTACAGATAATCTGAGTGAACCAATTAACCGTTTAAAAAAAGAAATGGATAAAGTGAATGAGAAGTTGCTAGAGATTAAGGGTACTATTACTGACAAGGTACATGAAGCATATGGAATTTTACAATACAATCTTTCTTAAATGAGGGGGTGGGGAGGCTCTTCTCTTGAAAGGAAGAGCCCTAACTCTGCAATTTTCTATAGAGGGTAGAGAGGCTAATATTGAGTTCTTTAGCTATCATACGCTTACTTGTTGTAGAAGAGCCATATTTTTCAAGATGTTTTTGAATAATCTCTTTACTAATTGTTTCAATTTTTCCTTTCAGGCATTCTTCTTGCCTTCCAGCCAAAAGGAGTTCCTGATTTGTTTCTTCAATAATATATGCAGGAAGATGGTCTCTTTTTATGAGTGGCCCATTACAAAAGTTAACAGCATATTCTAATATATTCTCCATCTCTCTAATATTACCAGGCCAATGGTAATCCATGAAGAGTTCAAGGGCAGATGAGTCAAGGTTCAACATACGTGTATTCATTTTATTACAAAGTGAGTGCAAGATATAAAGAGCTAATTCTTTGATATCTTCTCCCCTATCTCTTAAGGGGGGGAGGTTGATAGGAATTACATTGATCCTATAATAGAGATCTTTTCTAAATAATTTTTCTTCAACCATGAGTTTTAGATCTTTATTAGAGGCTGCAATTATTCGAATATTTACAGGTTTTGTCTCATTACATCCAATACGTTCAATTTGTCTCTCTTGAAGTACTCTCAAGAGCTTTCCTTGAAGGTGAAGTGGGATTTCTCCTATTTCATCTAAGAAAATTGTTCCACCCTCAGCTGCTTCAAATTTTCCAGCACGTCCTTTCGTATTTGCCCCTGTAAAAGCCCCTTTTTCATATCCAAAGAGTTCTGCTTCAATAAGATTCTCTGGCATACAGGCACAGTTTATTGCTATGTAAGGCCCCTCTTTGCGGTAGCTTTCATTATGTATAGAGCGGGCAAATAATTCTTTCCCTGTACCACTCTCTCCATAGAGGAGAATGGTTGAATCACTTCCTGCTGTTTTTTTTGCAATCTTTACCGCTTCTTGAAGTACTTTACTTGTTCCAATAATAGAGGAGAAGTTAATTCTTTGCTTTTCTTTGTACATCAATGCTTTTTGAACAATTTCATCAATAGTTTCAAAGGTGATGATTCTATACACAGTTTCATCATCTACTAATAAGCGGTTAATTTTATAGAGTACTCTATATTTATTTTGTTTTGTTTTCCAACAGTCTGCTGATTCAAAATTTTCAGGAACCCCATAGTTAAGTCCTGTCACCAACTTTTCTAATAGTTGGCCAATAATAGCCTCTTCTGAGAAACTAAAATGAAGGAAGGCAATTGCACTAGAGTTAATGTGTACAATAATGTTACTGGAATCTATAATAAGAATTCCTTTATCGATACAGTTAATAATTTCATTTATTTCAGCATGCTTAGTGATAATTTTATTATGTTGCTCAATATTCAATACTTCATTTTCTATTACATTAGTCATATAACTCATCAGAGATAAGACTTCTTTTTCTCTTTGATTTAGTATCTCTTTTTTTGTATCTGACAAACAAGCAACGCTGACAACTCCAATACATGTATCTTTTACAATAATCGGATAAGAAATATTCTCTTTCTCACTGCAAGAGTCATATTTATTACAATTTATGCAGATAGGATTATTCTCTTTATTGTAGTTGATGACTTTTTTCTTTGATTTAATTACTTCTTGAAAAATAGAGTTATGGGGACTATTTAGGTTGATTTCTGTTGAAAAAACACCAGTACCGGCAATTCTTCGCAGAGTGGAATCAACAACAGTAACTTCCAAACCGATAGTCTCTTTCATAAGAACGGCGAGAGATTGTATTTTGTCCTGCATCAGTTTTAAGTAGGATGAGTACACTATAATCCCCTTTGAATATGATGAATTTGTAATCAATTATCACACCTTGGAGGAAACAAGTCAAGGAACAATAGGGGAGTAACTAAATTCTCATATTTGGGAAAAGAATTCCCAAAGATGAAAATTTAATAGAGAGGAGTAGAAGAGTGTAAGGTGAATATTGCCTAAAACTAAAGGTATTTAAGAGATTTTTGTCTTTTGGTACGCATATTGCATGTTGTTATAGAAAGTATTATTAGGAGGCAGAGAATGGACGAAAGAAAGAGGATTGATGAGTTTGTAGAGAGCCTACATCTTAAAGAGGATGTCTCACCTGAAGAGTTTTCTCAAGCAATGCTTTCAGCGTACCAAGACCGAACACGTCAAGTCTACTTTATTTGGAGAAAATTGAAGGAACTTTATCCTGAAGTTGATGCAGACAAGGTTATTGGAGAAGGTTCTTGGGATTTTGGAGTGTACCAAGGAGAGCAAGTTAAGAAAAAATTTGCTGGAAAAGAAATTGGCCCTATTGAAGCTATTACAGGACAGACCTCTAAAGGGGGCTGGTTTGTGTTTAAGCAGGAAATTACTGAATTAAACGAAGACAAAGGGGTGAAGATCTTTCATCAATGCCCTCACGTGTTAGCACTTGAAGAATTTGGTTTAGATAAAAAAGAAATCAAATCATGGTGCCGAGATAAACTAGGTCGTTGTGATTTTGGTATTTGTGAACCCTTTGAGAAAGTTGAAATTGACTTTCCTACAACTGTTGCAGATGGTGAAGGCCACGGTTGTGCGATGACTATTGTAAGAAAAAAGTGAGGAACCCCTATGGCATTTAGAAAACCTACCTTATTAGAAGCATTAATTCCAATTTTTGGAGTGTTTCTTTTCTTAGGCGTTGGATATGGAGTCTTTAAATTATCGACCCATGGACTATTACTATTAGCAGCATTTGTTGCTGCAATGGTAGCAAAACGAGTTGGCTATAAATGGGATGATATGTTTGAAGGGATAAAAGAAAAAATCTCTTCTTCATTACCTTCAATCTTTGTAATGATTGCAGTTGGTGCTGTTATCGGTTCTTGGATAGTTGCAGGTACAATCCCTATGATGATTTATTACGGTGTTAAAATAATAAGTCCTCAATACCTACTTGTTACAGCATTTTTGGTAACCGCTGTGGTCTCTACCTTTACTGGAACATCGTTTGGGTCAGCTGGTACAATTGGGGTAGCAATCATGGGAATTGCTGGAGCATTAGGGATTTCTTTACCTGCAGCAGCGGGTGCCGTTGTCGCTGGAGCTGTGTTTGGTGACAAATTATCTCCTTTCTCTGACACCACTATTCTTGCCCCTACTGCAGCTGGTGCAGACCTATATGATCATATTAAACATATGCTCTATACAACAGTTCCTTCAGCGCTACTCGCAATAACTGTATACCTCATTGCAGGTTTTATGGCTCCAAAAACTTCTATGAGCAGCCCAGAACAAGTAGCAAAACTACTTAGTCAACTCAGTACCTTATTCAACTGGAATATTTTCTTACTTATTCCACCAGTAATAATTTTTTATGGAGCTATTAGGAAAAGACCTACTGTCCCATATATGTTATTCTCTTCTGTAGTAGCAGGTGTGTTAGGGATGATTTTCCAGAAATTTAGCCTCAAAGGTGTCTTTACTGGAATCATAAATGGATTTAATGTTTCTCTTATTCCTAACAGTGGGTTAGAAACATCAGAAATTATGAAAGAAATCAGCACTCTACTTAATCGTGGTGGAATGATGGGGATGATGAGTACAGTATTACTTATTATCTGTGCATTATCTTTTGCAGGGATTTTGAGTAAGTACGGTGCTATGGATGTAATTTTAGACCGACTAAAGCAAAAGATCAAAAGTGTTGCCCAACTTGTTTCTTCTACAGTTCTTGCAACAATTCTTATGGCACTTGCAACAGGAAGTTCTTACATGGCAATCCTTATTCCTGGAGAGCTATTTAAAGACTTGTATGCAGAAAAAGGATTAGCACCAAAGAACCTATCAAGAACACTTGAAGATTCTGGTACATGTGTAGTTCCAATCGTCCCTTGGTCAATTGCTGGTACCTTTATGGCAGGAACATTGGGTGTTCCAACCCTTTCATACCTTCCTTGGGCAGTTCTTTGTTACACAGGGTTCATGTTTGCACTACTGTATGGATTTACAGGCTTTGGTATCGCTAAACTAAAAACCGAAAAGAAATAAAAGAAAAACTCTTTATACTGGATCATTTGATCCAGTATATATTTTAGCCTATAGAATATTACCTTATAAGGAGAACTCTTGTGGATACGGGCAAGTTATTGGAATTGTTACACTCACAGGTGATACCTGCAATAGGTTGCACCGAACCTGTTTCTGTAGCAATAGCAGTTGCAACTGCAAAACAACACATTACAAAAGAGATTAATAATGTTGAAGTGAGTATGAGTTTGAATATTTTCAAAAATGGGATGCATGTTGGTATTCCCGGCACTACTCAAAAAGGGCTCTATGCTGCTATTGCTTTATCTCTCGCAATAGAAGAGCCAACCCTTGATTTAGAAATATTTAAAGATGTTGATGAACAAATTATCTTAAACGCACAGCGGTTCCTTGATGCAAAAATCATTCATGTTAATGCTATACAAAATCATGCTGAATTTTTCATAAAGGTAATCATCCATTCTTCAACAGAAATAGCAGAATGCGTCATTGAAGCAAATCATACTAATATTATAAGTGTGAAGAAAAATGGAGTTGAACTCTTAGATTCTATCACTTCAGAGAGTGAAAAAAATTCAGCAACAAATGAAACAATATCAACATTAGAAGAAATATACTCATTTATTGAGGCAGTAGACCCCCTTGATGTAGCATTCTTACTTTCTGGAGCTGACATGAATTTAAGAATTGCAGAAGTAGGAAAAACAGAGCGCTATAGTTCAGGTCTTGGGGTAAGATTGTTTAGCCTTATGGAAAAAGGGTTACTCACAAACGACATCTCAAATGTGATTAAAGCCTATACAGCCGCCGCCTGTGATGCTCGAATGGGGGGGGTAAACCTTCCTGTAATGAGTAGTAGTGGAAGTGGTAATCAAGGAATCGTTGCTACAATTCCTGTTGCCTTATTAGCCAGGCATCTACAAGTGAGTGATGAAAAGCTTACATTAGCTTTGGCTCTTAGCCACCTCATAACTAATTATATAAAACAGCAGACAGGACGCCTCTCTCCTGTGTGTGGTTGTGCAGTAGCAGCTGGAATAGGATCTACTGTAGCCCTTACATATCTTCAAGATGGCACTCCTAAGCAGATGAATATGGCGATTAACAATATGGTAGGAACCCTTGCAGGGATGGTGTGTGATGGGGCTAAAGGAGGATGCTCTTATAAATTGGCAACAGCCGCAACTGAAGCATACCTACAATCATTAGTTGTTTTCGACCAAACAAGTGTGAGCGATAATGATGGAATCATTGGAGACACTACCGAACAGACCCTCACAAATCTTGGTCTGCTTTGTAAGAAAGGGATGAAAAGTGTTGATGAGACATTAGTCGCCATTCTTTCTAAATAACAGATACGATAATTCCCTCTAATTGGTGAATAAAGTATTTTTGATAAGTTGAAAATCTAAAGAACTTTTTATTGTAAGAAGCTGTTTCCATTACTACACACTTCTTACAATCATAGAGAGACCATCTTTCTCCGTTCTATTAGTAATCGTTTTATATTACATTGGTGAAAAGAGTATATTAATAGGTGAATAATCTTCAAATATTGACGACATTCATCTCCCTCTTATGCTAGTATGCGATTCATAGGAGTTTCTGTAATGAAAAAGAGAGAGACGAAAGGGATGATTTCAATAAGTATAGGATATCTAATTTGGGGACTCCTTCCACTCTATTGGAACCTTATTAATTATGTTTCTGCACTAGAAATCCTTCTTCATCGAGTTCTATGGTCATTAGTCCTTTGTATCCTCTATTTTGTATTAATCAAGAAAAATGCTTTTTCCCTTATTAAAAAAACTCTTCAAACTAAACATATAGCTCTTCTTTTCTTAAGTGCGACTCTCTTATTTCTCAATTGGCTCTCTTATATTTATGCTGTAACAAGTAATCATCTCCTTCAAGCAAGTATGGGCTATTTTATCTCTCCACTTCTAATCGTCTTCTTTGCCCTTGTCTTATTTAAAGAGAAAATGGGTAGATTACAAGTCATTGCCCTATTGGTATGTGCCCTTGGAGTAGTCTATACGACAGTACAAGTAGGGGTAGTTCCTTACCTCTCCTTAGCTATTGGGCTCACTTTTTCTAGTTATACTATCTGTAAAAAATATATTAATTTAGATGGAATACAGTCTCTTTTAATTGATACAGTCCTCATCACTCCTATTGTGATTGCAATGATGATCTATATGGGAATAAAAGGGATCTCTTTATTTCTTACCATTAGTG